>NZ_MUNH01000041.1:0-7038 GCF_002154615.1 Streptomyces recifensis | reverse complement strand
CTCCCGGAGACACCGGCCCTGCTGGCCGCGCCGGTCCAGCGGAGCAGCAGGTTGGTCTTGCCGGGCAGGGCGGGCGCGGCCAGCAGGGCCGGTGTCTCCGGGAGGGGGTGGCGGGACAGCTCGGCGCGGACGGCCGGCCAGGGGTCGAGGCCGGGATGGGCCTCGGCGAGAGCGGCGGCGATCTCGCCGAGGTGGTTGACGAGAAGGCAGTACACCAGTCGCTCCCAACCGGCCTCCCGGCTCACGTCGGACAGCAGCTTGGCGCCCTCGGCGTCCCGGAACAGCGCCTGCACGGGCATCCCGGCCGCGTCGACGGCGACCAGGGTGTTCTGCAGGTGCGCCTCCAGTGCGACCCCGTGCTCGTCGAAGGCGCGGAGCACGGGCGGGACGACCTGGCGCAGATACGCGGCCCACCAGGCGTCCGGGTCGGGCGCGGCGGCGAGCGGGCTGCCGTCGAAGCCCTCCGCGAGTCCGGCGGCGAGCAGCGGCGTGGCGCCGGGCAGGAGGTGGCCGCGCAGGCCGTCGCGGACCAGGACGGCGAGTTCCTCGAAGGCGAACGCGGCGGTGCGGTAGCCCCGGTCGCTGAGCCAGGCCGCGGGCGGTCCCATCGCGGCGAAGGCTTCTCGGGCCGCGGTGTCGGTGCGGTCGAGTTTCTCCAGGTCGTGGCGCCACAGCCGGCGGATGTCGTTGGTGATGCGGACGTCCAGGCTGAACTTGAGGAACAGGTCGCGGCCGGGCTCGTACACCGTGCGCACGGCCGCCGTCGGCCGGACCACGGACTCGGTGCTGCCGAGCCGGATCAGGCGCCGGTCGGCGAAGGCGGAGGCGAGGTCTTCGGCGAGGAGGTCGAGCTGCCAGGGGTGGGCGGGCAGCAAGCGGTAGCCGGGCGGGGCGGTGCCGAGGGCGTCCAGGGCGCTGGTGTCGCCCTCGTCGGCGACCTGGTCCTCGCGGACGCCGAGCAGCACCAGCGGGAACCGGGCGTGCGCCTCGGGGGCGTAGGGCAGCCAGGCCGCGACCGGGCCGCCGCCGCGCGCCTTGGGCGCCGGGTGGTGCGGATGGCCGGTGATCAGCGACTGCTCGGAGCGCAGATACGGGTCCTCGGGGGCGAGGGTGCGGGCGCGGGCCGCGAGCAGGGCGGCGACGGTGTCCCGGCTGTCCAGCATCTCGGCGGGCAGGTCGTCGCCCGGCAGACCGGTGTGGACGCGCAGTTCCTCGGCGACCAGTTTGACGAGTTCGGCGTGGCTCAGCGGCTGCCAGGCGCCGTCCGCGCGCACTTCGGGATCGGCCGGACGGCGGCCGGGGCGCACCCGGAGCAGCCGGCCGGTGCCGGGCAGCCGGTACACGGGCCGGTCCCCGCTCTCCGGGACCGGCCGGGCCACCTCGCGCAGCAGGCAGTTCAGCAGCGGCGCCGAGGCGTAGGCGTCGGCGCGCCGTGCGGCGCCGGTCGGGGGATTGAGGTCCACGCGTTCCACTCGTTCTCGTCGTGCTGTGGCCGGTCCGGGGGGCCGACCGTCCCCAGTAAGTCTGCGGTATCCGACAATCGTGCCCTGAGCTGCCAGTCTCCGAGGAGCCGACCGTGTACCACTCCCCCACCGCCGAGGCCGAGGTCGCCGAGGAGCTGGCCGTCGTACGGCCCGCCCTGCGCGACCGCTACACGGCCGCGCTGCCGGGAGCCCGCGCGGCGGTGCTGACCAGGCTGTGGCGGGCGCTGGCGCACGAACCGCTGCCGTGGGTCACCTCCCGGACGCCGGGGGCGCCCGGACTGACGGTACGGCTGGCGGACGGCCGCGCGCTGCACGGCCCGCTCTCGGACCCGTACGCGACCGGCGACCGCGTCGGCGAGGTCCGCCTCGGCCGGGAGCGGTACGCGGACCCCGCGCGGCTGATGACGGACCTCGCGGTGCCGCACGCGGCCGCGTTCGCCGACGAGTTGGCGAACAGCGTGGCCTCGCTGGCGCTGTCCCGCGCCGACACGGCGGAACCGGGTGCCGGGTGGCCGGAGCGGGACTGGGAGTGGGAGCAGCGGGTGGTGGACGGTCACCCCTTCCACCCCAACTGCCGTTCCCGGCCCGGCTTCTCGGTGGCCGACCAGTTGGCGTACGGGCCGGAGCACCGGCCGGTGGTGGAGCTGGGCACGGTGGCGGTGCCGGCGGCCGAGTGCCTGGTGTCGGGCGAGTGGCCGGCCGAACTCCTTGCCGGTGACGACCTGTTGCTGCCGGTGCATCCCTGGCAGGCGGCGCATGTGCTCAAGCGGACCGCCGAGCCGTGGCGACCGGCGCATCCGCTGATGTCGCTGCGCACGCTGGCGCTGCCCGGCGGACCGCATGTGAAGACCGCGCTGAGCGCCCGGCTGACCTCCTCGGTGCGGGACATCTCCGCTTACTCGGTACGGGCGTCGGCGGCGCTGTCGGTGCTGGCGGCCGAGCTGGTCGGGCGGATGGACGGGCTGCTGGAGGTCACGCACACCATCGGCGCGGCCACGGCCCACTCGCCGGATCTCGCGGTACTGCTGCGCGAGTCGCCCGAGGCGTACCTGGCTCCGGGCGAACGGGTGCTGCCCGTGGCCGCGCTGGCCACCACGGAGTTGCCCCGGTCGCCGGGCTGGCTGGCCGCGTTCACCCGGCTCGCGCTCACGGCCGGCCTGCGCCTGCTGGACCTGGGGGTCGCGCTGGAGGCGCACGGCCAGAACCTCCTCGTGGTGCTCGCCCCGGACGACACCCCCCTGCGGCTGATCTACCGCGACCTGGCCGACATCCGCGTGAGCCCGGCCCGCCTGGCCCGACACGGCATATCCACGCCCCAGTTGACGGGACGTCTGGTCACGGACGACGAACTCGCTCTGCGCCGCAAGCTGTTCGGCTCACTGGTCGGCGGCGCGCTGGCGGCGACGGCCGGTTCGGGCCAGGCACTGGGCACCGCGCTACGGGCCGCGTTGCCGGATCTGCCCCGTACGCCCGACCTGGCGGCGCTGTGTGAAAATCCGCTCCCCGTCAAGGCGTTGACCCTGATGAGGCTGTCTCCGGAGACCCCCGGCGACCTGTGGACGGAGCTTCCCGGGCCGTTCGTTTTGGAGCCCGACACCTACGATCAATAAGATCCGCCGATGATCAGAAGACAACGGCTGGCGGCGGGCGTCTGCGCCCTGCTCGCCGCCCTGGCGGCCGGGATCGCGTGTCCCGGCGGGGCCGCAGCGGACGAGACCGAGCCGCAGCCCGCTCCGAAGGTCGAACTCGTCCTGGATGTCAGCGGTTCCATGCGCACGCGGGACATCGACGGCGGCACCCGGATGGCGGCGGCCAAGCAGGCGTTCAACGAGGTGCTCGACGCGACGCCCGAGGAGGTGGAGCTGGGCATCCGCACGCTGGGCGCCAACTACCGCGGCAACGACCGCAGGGAGGGCTGCAAGGACACCGAGCAGCTCTATCCGGTCGGCCCGCTGGACCGCACCGAGGCGAAGACCGCCGTGGCCACCCTGGCCCCGACCGGCTGGACCCCCATCGGCCCGGCGCTGCTGAAGGCGGCCGACGACTTCGGGAACGGTGACGGCACCCGACGCATCGTCCTGATCAGCGACGGCGAGGACACCTGCCAGCCCCTCGACCCGTGCGAGGTGGCCCGCGAGATAGCCGCCAAGGGCATCGGCCTGACCATCGACACCCTGGGCCTGGTGCCGGACGCCAAGACCCGCGACCAGTTGAGCTGCATCGCGGACGCCACCGGCGGCACGTACACCTCCGTGCAGCACAAGGAGGAACTGACGGACCGAGTCGGCCAGTTGGTCGAGCGGGCCGCCGATCCGGTGGTGACGCCGGTGGCCACGGAGGGCGCCGACGCGTGCGCCGGGGCCCCCGCGCTCAAGTCCGGTCTGTACACGGACCGCGAGGAGTTCGGCAAGCAGCGCTGGTACAAGGTCGACGTCCGGCCCGGCCAGGAGCTGCGCGCCTCGGTGAGCGTCGCCGACGACCGCGCGACGAACCCCAACTACGGTGTGCTGCTGCGGGCGGTGACCCAGCAGGGCCGCGAGATCGTGCGCGGCGAGGGCGCGGGCACCGGCCGTACCGACGCCGTCTCCACCGGCCTGCGCTACCCGAAGCCCGAGTCCGACGACGACGACGCGTCCCCGGAGACGGTGTGCCTCCAGGTGACCAACTCCTTCTCGGCCGCCGCCGGCGTGAAGACCACGCCGGGCATGCCGCTGGAGCTGACGGTCGACGTGGTGGACGGCACCTCCGCCGCCTCCGACGTGGCCGCCTTCGGCCTCGGCCGCGGCTGGTGGCTGCTGGCCGCGCTGGTGCTGACCGGTTTCGTCGCGGGTCTGCTGTGGGGCTGGCTGTCCCGCTGGCGGGTCGCGGTCTGGAGGACGAACTGATGCGTGCGATACGTGTGTTGAGCGCCGCCCTGCTGACGCTGGGCCTGGCCGCCGCTCCCGCCGCGGCCGACTCCTCCCCCTCCCCGAGCGCCTCGGCCGACGGCAAGGCCCCCACTCAGGCGGGCACGTCCTTCCGTACGGCGGCCGAGATGGACCAGGGCCGGACGGCCACCGCGTCCGCGTCCACCGGCGACTACCTGTACTGGTCGTTCCCGGCCGACACCGGGCAGCGCCCGACGGTCAGGGCGACGGTGAAGCTGCCCGACGCGCACGCCGCGCAGACCTGGCAGCTCGACGTCTACGACGGCCTGCGCCGCCACCAGTCCTGCCAGTACGGCGCGGCCACCCGCACCGCCGAGCAGGGCACGGCCACCGTCGAGCTGACCTGTGTGCTGCGCACGGTGCGCGCCTGGTCCGAGCCCTGGGCCAACGACCCGCTGCCCGGCACCTACTACGTCCGGCTGACGGTGCTGAACCTCGGCTCCGCCGACCTCGGCCTGCCGGTACGGGCGGAAGTCCGCGCGGACTCCAGGAACATCGGCGGCGCGGCGGCCGTGGACGGCTCGCTGGGCAAGCCGCTCGTCCCCGGTATCGCGGTGGAGTCCCCGGCGGAGAAGGACGGTTCGAAGTCGGCCGTGCTCTCCGCGATCGAGCCGGACGACGGCTGGTCCTCGCACTGGTGGTCGAGCCGCTGGGTGTGGACCGCCGTCGGCGGTGCCCTGGCCGCGCTCGCGGGCATCGGCGGTTACGCGCTGACCCGGGGCCGGGGCCGCCCGGCGTACGTCCCACCGGGCGCCTGACCCGGACGAAGGCCCGCCGCGACGGCGGGCCTTCGTCATTCCCGCAGCGCCTTGGCGAGGGCCCCCTCACCGGTCACCGTGACCCGCCCCGCCCGCACCGCGTCGGCGATCCCCGTCTCGCCCCGGCACACCTCCGCGCAGGTCGCCGCGTCCATCACCAGCCGGGCGTCGGCGGGCACCGGCGCCGGTCCGTGCCCGTACACCGGCCCGTCCTGCGCACCGACGTACAGATGGAACTCACCGTCCTCCGTGCCGACTTCGGCCACCCCGGCTCCGACGTCCGCCGCGCTCAGCACCGCCAGCAGCGGCAGCGCCGACCAGTGGGCGCGTACCGCGTCAGTGGGCCGCAGTTCCGCCAGCTCGGGGCTCCCCCACTCCCCCAGGGCGTGCAGCACGGGCAGCAAGTCCCGGCCGCGAGCGGTGAGTTCGTACACGTAGGCGGCGCCGGGCGGGGGCAGCTTCCGCCGGGCGGTGATTCCGTCGCGCTCCATGTCCTTCAGCCGGGAGGCGAGTACGTCCGTGCTCACGCCGGGGAGGTCCGCGTGCAGGTCGGTGTAGCGGCGGGGTCCGGCCAGCAACTCCCGGACGATCAGCAGGGTCCAGCGGTCCCCGACGAGGTCGAGGGCGCGGGCCGCGGAGCAGTACTGGTCGTAGCGTCGGCGAGGTGGCATGCGACGCAGTCTAGACATGTTGTTGGACTTTCCAAGCTCTCACTTGGTAAAACCAAGCAACACCACTTACCGGAGGGGTCGCGGCGCATGGAGTTCCGGCAGTCGAACAAGCTCAGCGAGGTCTGCTACGAGATCCGCGGTCCGGTGATCCAGCACGCGGACGCGCTGGAGGAGGCGGGGCACAGCGTGCTGCGCCTGAACACCGGCAACCCGGCGCTCTTCGGTTTCGAGGCGCCGGAGGAGATCACCCAGGACATGATCCGGATGCTCCCCCGCGCCCACGGCTACACCGACTCGCGCGGTGTCCTCTCGGCCCGCCGGGCGGTGGCCCAGCGCTACCAGACCCTCGGCCTGGAGGTGGACGTCGACGACGTGTTCCTGGGCAACGGCGTCTCCGAGCTGGTCTCCATGGCCGTACAGGCGCTGGTGGAGGACGGCGACGAAGTCCTCATCCCGGCCCCGGACTTCCCGCTGTGGACGGCGGTCACCACGCTGGCGGGCGGCAAGGCCGTGCACTACCTCTGCGACGAGCAGTCCGACTGGGCGCCCGACCTGGCCGACATGGCGTCGAAGATCACCGACCGCACCAAGGCCGTGGTCATCATCAACCCCAACAACCCGACCGGCGCGGTGTACCCGAAGGAGATCGTCGAGGGCATCCTCGACCTGGCCCGCCGCCACGGCCTGATGGTGTTCGCGGACGAGATCTACGACCAGATCCTCTACGACGACGCCGTCCACCACTCGGCCGCCGCCCTCGCCCCCGACCTGGTCGTCCTCACCTTCTGCGGTCTTTCCAAGACCTACCGGGTGGCGGGTTTCCGCTCCGGCTGGCTGGTGGTCACCGGGCCCAAGCAGCACGCCAGGAGCTATCTGGAGGGACTGACCATGCTGGCCTCCATGCGGCTGTGCGCCAACGCCCCCGCCCAGTACGCCATCCAGGCCGCGCTCGGCGGCCGCCAGTCCATCCACGAACTCACCGCGCCCGGCGGCCGGCTGTACGAGCAGCGGAACGTGGCCTGGGAGAAGCTGAACGAGATCCCCGGCGTCTCCTGCGTCCGCCCCAAGGGCGCGCTGTACGCCTTCCCGCGCCTGGACCCGAAGGTGCACAAGATCCACGACGACGAGAAGTTCGTCCTCGACCTGCTGCTCCGCGAGAAGATCCAGGTCGTCCAGGGCACCGGCTTCAACTGGCCCG
>NZ_MUNH01000425.1:0-8371 GCF_002154615.1 Streptomyces recifensis | reverse complement strand
GGGCAGGAACTCCGCGCGGCGCCCGCTGGGAGGTGCGCCGCGCGGAGTTCCTGCCCCAGGTGTACGACCTCGACGCCGGCCGGGCCATCGACGTGAACCGCGCCATCGCCGCGGGCGCCGACCTCGCCGCCACCCGCGACCGGGTACGGAACACCGTACTGAGCCGGGGCGCGGCCAAGGCCGGGCTCACCATGGGGCAGTGATCAGTCGGCCGGTGGCCGCCGGGCCAGTACCGAGTGCCGGTAGGAGTAGCCGAAGTAGATGACACAGCCGATCAGGAACCAGACGGCGAACCGCACCCAGGTCTGCCACTCCAGGAAGGTGACCAGCCAGAGCGAGAACAGCGCGCCGAGCGCCGGGATGAACGGCATCAGCGGGGTACGGAAGCCGCGCGGCAGGTCCGGGCGCCGGTAGCGCAGCACGATCACCGCGACGCAGACCACCACGAAGGCCAGCAGGATGCCGATGTTGGTCAGCTCGGCCGCCTCGCCGATCGGCACGAACCCGGCGATGGCGGCCGCCCCGACGCCCACGATCCAGGTCACCCGGGTCGGCACGTGCCGGGTGGGGTGCGTCTTGGCGAACCAGCGCGGCAGCAGCCCGTCGCGGGCCATCGAGAACCAGACGCGGGTCACGCCCAGCATGAAGGTGAACATCACGGTGAGGATGCCGATGATCGCGCCCACCGCGATCACGTCGGCCAGTCCGCCGAGACCCACCGACTTGAAGGCCGAGGAGAAGCCGCTCTCCGGGTCGATGTCCTTGTAGTTCTGCATGCCGGTCAGCACCAGGCAGGCCGCCACGTACAGCACCATCGAGATGACCAGCGAGTAGATGATCGCCTTGGGCATGTGCCGCTGGGCGTCCTTGGACTCCTCGGCCGCCGTCGACATGGCGTCGTAGCCGAACACCGCGAAGAACACCGTGGCCGCGCCGGTGAAGACGCCGCTGATGCCGAAGGGGAAGAAGGGGTGGTAGTTCGCGGTGTTGATGTGGAAGAAGCCCACCACGATCACCAGCAGCACCACGAGTACCTTCAGTGCCACCACGAACGTCTCGAACCGGGCCGCGCTCTTCATGCCCCGGTTCAGCAGCCAGGCGATCAGCAGGCACAGGATCGCCGCGAACAGATCGACCCGGTGCCCCGAGCCGGTGCCGGGCGCGCCCAGCATCCACGCGGGCACGTCCGCGCCCGCCTCCTCCACCAGGAAGCTGAAGTAGCCGGAGATGCCGATGGCGACCACCGCCACGATCGCGGTGTACTCCAGCAGCAGGTCCCAGCCGATGAACCAGCCCACGAACTCGCCCAGCACCGCGTACCCGTAGGTGTAGGCCGACCCCGCCTTCGGGATCATGCCCGCGAACTCGGCGTACGACAGGGCCGCGCAGGCGCTCGCGAAACCGGCGATCAGAAACGACACCACCACCGCGGGCCCGGCCTTGCCGTTGGCGACCGTGCCGGCGAGCGTGAAGATGCCCGCGCCGATGATGCCGCCCACCCCGATCGCGGTGAGCTGCCACAGGCCGAGCGAACGGTCCAGACCGCCCTCGGCCGCCTCGGACTCCTCGATGTGTTCGATGGGTTTGCGACGGAGAATCCCCTCACCCGAACGGATCTTGGCCACACGCCTCACCTCTTCCCCGACGGCAAACGGCTGACGGCGGATCATGATGGCTCAGGGGCAGCCGGTTCGGAAGGCGCCACGCACGGCCCCTCAGGCCACGGCCCAGTCCGGAACCCAGGTGCCGGAGGCGCACGGGCCCTTGGAGCCGCCGGTCAGATGCGCGCGCAGGGCGGCGAGGGCAGGATGGGCGTTGGCCCGGTCCCAGATCAGGGAGTGCGGGTAGACCGGCGTCGGCCCGGTGACCGGAATCCGCCGCAGATCGTGCCCGACGGGCCAGGCGAGCCGGGGGTGCTCACCCATGAAGGTGGCCAGCTCCGGTGACCGGGCGATCCGGTCCAGCATCGCGGCACTGCCGAAGTTGGGACCCGCCGAGTCGATGGTGAGCCCGAACTCCGCCGCCAACGAGGCGTAGTACGCGGCCCACTCCACGCCCTCCACGATGCTCGGCATCCAGATCCGGTGCCCGGCCAGCTCGGCCGGGGTCACCGAGTCCGCGTCGGCGAGGGCGTGCTCCGGGCCGGTGAGCAGATGCAGCGGCTCGTCCAGCACGCGGGCGCTCGCCAGGCTCTCGGGCAGCGGGCGGCCCGGCATACCGACCGCGCGGAAGGTCGCGTCGACCCGGCCGGCCTGTACGGCGCCCACCGCGGTGTCCGCGTCGAACAGCGTGACCACGTCCAGCTCCACCCCCGGATGCGCCCCGTGGAAGCCGCGCAGCAGGACGGCCGGGGCGACCCGCGGGCCGATCACGTCCACCCGGAGCGCCCGGCGGCCCGGCCGGACCGAGGCGGCCGCGCGCTCCTCGGCCAGCAGCAGCGCCCGCGCGTGCGGCAGGAACGCCCGTCCGTCCAGCGTCGGTTCGGCGCCCCGCGCGGTCCGGGTGAACAGCCGCACGCCGAGGTCCCGCTCCAGCGCCGCGATCCGTTTGGAGACGGCCTGCTGCGTGACGGCGAGGAGGGCGGCCGCCTCCTGGAACTGCCCCGTGTCCGCCACGGCGACGAAGGTGCGTACGGCCTTGAGATCCATGGCCGACAGGGTAGCCGTACAACCGACGGTTGTGCAGATGCGGGGTTTGGTTGTTTGCTCCCGTCGTGTCGCGGCCGATTTCATGACCTCGGTCAACGGGAGGTTGTGCGGTGAAGCTGGGGTCGCGGTTCGGGTGGCTGTGGGCGGCGTACGCCGTGAGCGCGGCCGGGACCTGGCTGGCGTTCGACGCCTTCGCGCTGATCGCGCTCCGCGTGCTGCACGCGGGCCCCGCCGAGGTGGCCCTGCTGGCGTCCGCCGGACCCGCCGTGGGCGCGGTGCTGGCGGTGCCGCTCGGGCCGTGGATGGAGTTCCGCCGCAAGCGACCCGTCATGATCATGGCGGACCT
Source organism: Streptomyces recifensis (assembly GCF_002154615.1). Classification (NCBI taxonomy): domain Bacteria; kingdom Bacillati; phylum Actinomycetota; class Actinomycetes; order Kitasatosporales; family Streptomycetaceae; genus Streptomyces; species Streptomyces recifensis. The sequence continues at coordinate 5,377 of NZ_MUNH01000425.1, read as the reverse complement.
GGTCCGCTGCGCCGCCCTGCTCGCCGTCCCCGCGGCCCACTTCCTCGGGGTGCTCGGCTTCGGCCAACTCCTGCTCGTCTCCATGGTCGTGGCCGCTGCCGACCTCACCTTCACCGCGGCCTCCGGCGCCCATCTGAAAAGCCTCGTGCCGCGTGCCGGGCTGCTCACCGCCACCAGCAGGTTCGAGTCCACCACCTGGACCGCCACCGTGCTCGGACCCCCGCTCGGGGGTGCCGCCGTCGGCCTGTTCGGGCCCGTGGTGACGGTCGCCGCCAACGCCCTGAGCTTCCTGCTCTCCGCCCTCGGCATCCGCGCCATCAAGGGCACCGAGGCCGCCCCGGCACGCCCGCCCCGCGACCCGGCACGCCCGCGCGCCGCCGACCTGCTCGACGGCTGGCGGCACCTCCTCAACAGCCCCGAGCTGCGCCCGCTGTTCCTCAACACCGTCCTGGTGAACGGCCTGATCATGGCCCAGGCCCCGCCGCTCGCCGTCCTGATGCTCGGCCCGCTCGGCTTCGCGCCCTGGAGTTACGGCCTCGCCTTCGCCCTGCCCTGCCTCGGCGGACTTCTCGGCTCCCGGCTCGCCCGCCCCCTCGCCGCCCGGTACGGCAGGCGCCGCGTGCTGCTCACCTCGGGCGTGCTGCGGGCCTGCTGGCCGCTGGGGCTGGCGTTCGTCCGGCCCGGCGTGCCCGGCCTGGCCCTCGTCATGGCGGTCGAGCTGTGCCTGATCACCTGCGCGGGCGTGTTCAACCCGGTGCTCGCCGCCGAGCGGCTGGAGCGCACCCCGGACGACCGGGTGGCCCGTACGCTCTCCGCCTGGTCGGTCTCCACCAAGGCCGGCACGGCCGCGCTGACCGCGCTGTGGGGCCTGCTCGCCTCGCTCACCGGCCCGCGCACCGCCATCGCCGCGGCCGGGGTGCTGCTCCTGGCGACCGCGCCGATGCTGCGGCCCCTCGCTAGGGGACGACGGTCACCGGCCAGCGCCCCGCCTTCACCAGCCGGACCGCCACCGACCCGATGATCCGGTGTCCGGCCTGCTCCGAGGCGCCCACCACCACCGCGTCCGCCTTCAGCTCGTCGGCCGCCTGGACCAGGCCGTTGAAGGGGTCGCCGCGGAAGGTGTGGAACTCCCAGCGCACCTCGAATATCCCCTTCACCCGCTCCGCCGCCTCCCTGATCTGCGCGATCAGGTCCTCGGCGATCTCGTCCGTGGCCTGCGCCACCGGCACCCCGAGCGCCGCGCCGGCCGCCAGCACCGGCTGCACGTACACCACCGCCAGCAGCGCCCCCTGCCGCCGGGCCAGACCGCCCGCGTAGGCGGCCGCCCGCAGCGAGGAGTCGGAGCCGTCCACGCCGACGACGATGACCTTGGGACCGTCCGTGCCCCGCTCGAACCGGTGCCGCTCGTGCTCTGCCTGCTGTTCCGTCACGGCGGTGAGGCTATCGGAAGCCGCCGTTCCGTCCAGTGGACGGGCAGGAGTGCCCCCGGAATGGCACCGTCACTGGGCCGACCGGGTGGACCGGACCCGCCGCACCGGTGTCGGTGCGGTGCGGCGCGGGGCCGGCGGGCGACTGATGGTTCATGGCGAAGGATCAGTTGTTCACACGGCGCCGGATGCTCCTCGGCTCGGCCGCCGTCCTCGGCGCCGCGGGCGCCGGGGGAGTCCTCATGTCGGGCGGCGGCGACCAGGCCGCCCGCACCACCGCCGGTCTCGCCGGGCCACAGGCCCGCCAGGCCCTCAAGCCCTCCGAGTTCCGCCTCCAGCCCCTCATCGGCTCCGGCAGCCCACGCACCGCCCCCGGCAGGCTGAAGGTGCGTCACCAGCCCATCCTGCGCCTCACCGCCAAGGGCAGGAACATGATGCTCACCTTCGACGACGGCCCCCACCCCGACTACACCCCGCACATCCTGGACACCCTCGCCAAGTACGACGTACGCGCGATGTTCTTCGTGTGCGGGGAGATGGCCGTCGACAACAAGGAACTCCTGGCCCGGATGGCCGAGGAGGGACATGTGGTCGGCAACCACACCTGGACCCACCCGCTGCTCACCGAGATGTCCCGGAGCGACATCCGCGACGAGATCGCGCGCACCAGCGAGGTCATCGAGGACGCCTACGGGGACCGCCCGCAGTGGTTCCGCGCCCCCTACGGCGCCTGGAACCGTGCCACCTTCCAGCTCGGCGCCGAGATGGGCATGGAGCCGATGGCCTGGACCGTCGACACCACCGACTGGATGACCCCCGGCACGAGCACGGTCGTCAAGCGGGTGGAACACGGCGCCGCCCCCGGCGTCGTCATCCTCTCCCACGACGCCGGGGGCGACCGGACGCAGAGCGTCCGCGCGATCCGCGAGTACCTGCCCTATCTGCTCGACCACGGCTACCACCTCACCGTCCCGCCCCGCCGCATGACCTAGATCGTGCGCCTCTGGTCGCGGGGGCTCAGGCTCCCGTGACCAGGCGGGCGAAGACGACCACGTTGCCGTCGTAGCCGTTCTGCTTGGAGAAGCCGCCACCGCAGGTGATCACCCGCAGCTCCGGGGTGCCCTTGGAGCCGTAGACGCGGTCGCCGGGGAACTTGCTCTTCTCGAAGACCTCGACCCCGTACACCTCGAACACCGCGGTCCGGCCGTCCTGCCGGGCCACCTCGATCCGGTCGCCCTTCTTCAGCGCGCCGAGCCCGTAGAAGACGGCCGGGCCCCGGGTGTTGTCGACATGGCCGACGATCACCGAGGTGCCCTTCTCGCCGGGGGAGACCGCGCCGGTGAACCAGCCGGCCAGGTTCGGGTCCTCGGGCGGGGGCGCGCCGACCCAGCCGTCCCCGTCCAGGCCCACCGGGGTGACCGGGGCGTCGACCTGGATGGCCGGGATACGGACCCGGTCGGCGGGGGAGAACGACAGGCCGACCGGGACCGAGTCGGGCACGGCCCCTTCGGCGCTCGGTGTGGACCTCGTATCGGGGGCCGGGGCGGCGGCCGCCGCGGGTTGCGGGGGGCCCACGTCGAATTCGCCGGACCCGTTCCGGATCAGCGCCACACCGGTCAGCAGCACGAGCGCCAGTACGCCCCAGGGGGCGCGTCGCCTGCGCCGCTCCTCCCGTTCGCTCCACTCCGCCAGCTCGGACGCAGACATTCGCCATCCCCTCTCGACGCGGCCGTCACCACGTCCGTCGCGCATGGCAAAACGCTAAGTCCCGCGCGGACGGGCGGCGACGGGGCGGCGGGCGAACGGGTGGCGGCCCCGCTTTGCGGTGCGCCATCCGAGTTGCAGAGCGGAGGGAAATTCTGACGGGGTGTGACCTGCGGCGATATCCGATTGTGTGGTTGTCGGACAGGAAGGGTGCTCACCAGGACGGACCATTCTCGACATGCGGGCGTGTTCCTTGCGCCGGAGGGTTCTGTCGGGAGGTGCTTTCTCGCCGATCGACCGGGGACCGGCCCCGGCGTGCCTCTCGCGGAGGAACACATGCGTAACCAGCGTGCCTTGGCGGCCACGTGCGCCGCGATCGCGGTGCTCGGTCTCGCCGCCCCCGTCGCCGTGGCGGACGGCATGGGCAACGGGAACGGCACCGGCACCGGCACCGTCACGGGCGTCAGCCCGAACATCGGGGTCTTCAACGGGAACGGCAACCTCAACGGCAACTTCAACAACGGCAACGGGAACTTCAACGGAAACGGCAATTTCAACGGGAACGGCAACTTCAACAACAACGGGAACTTCGGGAACGGCAACGGGCACGGGAACTTCGGCGACGGGAACGGCCGGGGCAACGACAACTTCGGGAACGGCCACGGGAACGGTAGGGGCAACGACAACTTCGGCAACGGGAATGGGGACTTCGACAACAACGGCAACTTCGGCGACGGCCACGGGAACGGCCACGGCGGCGGCAACGACGGCAACCTCCGCGACATCGTCGTCACCCCCGGCGTCCTCCCCGCCGGCGGCCGGCTGACCATCACCGTCGCGGGCTGCCGCGGCGGCACCGTCTCCTCGCGCGCCTTCCGCGCCGCCCGGCTGGAGTCGAACGGCGACAACCGTTCCCGCGCCACCGTCACCATCGACCGCAACGCCCGCCCCGGCCGCTACGACATCACCGTCGACTGCGGGGGCCGTACCCTCACCCGCCCCAACGCCTTCACCGTGATCGGCGGTGTCAACGGCGGCCTCGGCGGCAGCAGCACCACCGGTGCCACCCCCACGGACATGGCCATCGGCGGCGGCCTCGTCGTCTCGGCCGCGCTCGGCGGCGGCCTCGTCTGGCTTCGCCGCCGAGGCGAGAAGCGCGCCTGAGCCCTGCCCGCGTCCTCGCCGGCGCGGACACGCCTCCATGGGCCCTCGTCCCACCCCTCGCCGGGCCGGGACGAGGGCCTGCGGCATGTCCTACACGTGCGGGAACAGGGTGAGGAACGGCTCCGCCGTCACCGCGATGCCCCTGCTGAAGGGGGCGTCGAAGTCCCAGATCAGGAACAGCATGAACGCGATGGTGGCCGAGAACAGCCCCGCGAGGACCAGTTCCCGCGCGGTACGCCGGATCTGGAGCGCGAACACCATGCCCACCGTGATCACCGCCCCGGTGAGCAGCCCCCACCAGACCACGGGCGGCATGGTCGGGCCGGTGGAGTCGGCGCGGGCGTTGCGGGCCTGGTCGGCCGCGGCCACCTGGTCCACCAGCGGCTGGTACGCCTGCGCCTCGAAGTCGCTGCGCGGCTGGTAGTCCGTCACGTCCTGCCGCACCTTGTCCAGCAGCCGTGAACCCCGCGCGGTGACCTCCCCCTTGTCCGTCATGGACCTCCACTCGGTGTTCACGACGTACGAGACGTACGCGTCGACGTCCGCGCGGACCTGGTCACGCTCGTCCGCCGGGTACACGCGGACGCGCTCGGAGACCTCGTGGAGGGCCTGCGCCTCGGCCTGGACGGTGTCCCCGGCCGCGCTGCGCGCCTCCCAGACGCCCGCGATGGCCAGGCCCAGCACGATGGCGTACACCACCCCGATCCACATCGTCATGTACTCGATGACGTCGGGCGTCTCGCTGGGGTCCTCGTCCTCCGGGGCCCGCCGGTGCCGGACGAGGGTGATCAGCACCACCACGGCACAGGCGCCCAGCATGGCCAGGACGAGAACGAGCCAATCCGACAACGGATACCTCCAGGGGTGGGTGCGGCCGCGTCACCGCGGGCGCAGCGCCGCGACGGCGACGATCGCGGGGATGGTGACGAGCAGGACGTAGCGGACCGGCGAGGTGTGGGAGCGGGCGACGTGCCGGGCGGCACGGGCGTGGTACGCCGGATAGGTCACCGGGGTCACGGTCGGCCGGGGGGTGGGCTTCGGCGGTTTCGGCGCCGGCCGACCGTGACCCCGGTGACCTATCC
>NZ_MUNH01000424.1:0-5020 GCF_002154615.1 Streptomyces recifensis | reverse complement strand
CACCCGCCCGCACGCCCGCCGACCCTGCACCCCACGACCTGACGGAGCTCTCTCAAGCCCTGTTCGACGCCCCGGACGAGGGCGAGATCCTGCGCCTGGCCATGGAACACATAGGCACCGCCGGGCCGTACAGCGCCGAGGCCGCGTATCTCACGGTGGGCGGCGATTTGGTCCCCGCCCCGCGGAACGGGCAGACACACGCCTCGGCCCTGGGCCGGAGGGTGCGGGAGCTGGCCGGGCAGGACGGTCCCGTGGCCGTACCCGGCAGGGCATGGGGCCGGGCCATGGGCCTGCGCGGACTGGACGGACTCCACGGCTACCTCGTGGTGACGTCCCGCTCCCGGCCCACCGAGACCGAGCGCTCCCTGCTCACCACGCTCGTCGCGCACACCGCCGCCGCGCTGTCGGTCGTCTTCGCGCTCCGCCGCCGGCGCGAGGACGCGCTGGAGCTGTGCCGGCTGCGGGAGGAACGCACGGCACTCCAACGGAAGTTGATCTCCGTGGTGGCCGAGCTGGGTTACGAGCGGGCCGTTCACGCCCTCCTGGCCGGCGTCGCTGCCTCCGGCGGCGGCGGTGAGGAAGTTGTCACCCGCGCACTGCACCGGCTCACCGGGCTTCCCGCGCTGGTCGAGGACCGCTTCGGCCGGCTGAGGTCCTGGACCGGCCCCGGCCGCCCCGACCCCTATCCCGAACCCGACCCCGTGCGCCGGGACGAGATGCTGCACGCCGTGGCCCGGGAGGCGGGGCCGGTGCGGATGGAGGACCGGCTGGTCGCCCTGGTCCGTCTGCGGGGCGAGATCCTGGGCGTGGTCGCGCTGGTCGACGTCCGGGACGAGGCCGACGAGCACACCGTGTTCGCGCTCGGCCACGCCGCCAAGTCGCTCTCCCTGGAGCTGGCGCACCTGCGCGATCTGGCCGAGGTGGAGCGGAGGCTGCACCGGGAGCTGGTCGACGATCTCCTGGCAGGGACGGCCGGAGCGGGTGCCTACGCCCGGTCCGAGGCAGTCGGACACGACCTGCACCGCACCCACTACATCGTGGTGGTGCGGTGGTCGAACCGGACGGCGGACGATTCCTTCGCGCAGGCCGTGGGCCGGGCGGCCTCCACCGTCGGGATGCGCTCGCTGCTGACCCGCCGGTCCGGGCACGTCGTCCTTGTCGCCGACGACAGGCCGCCCGCCTGCGCGCTGTACGAGGCGCTCGCCCGGGAGACCGGGACCCGGTCCGGGACGATCGGGGTGAGCGCCCCCTGCGACGCCGTGGACGCCATCCCCCACCACTACCGGGAGGCGCAGCGCGCCATGGACGTGCGCCGCCACTCCCGCGAGCGGTACGGCGCGACGTTCTTCGACGAGCTCGGCCTCTACCGCATCCTGGGGCCCGGCAGCGACTACGGGGAACTGGAGACGTTCGTCCACGAGTGGCTCGGGCGGCTCATCGACTACGACTCCCGGCACCACGCGGCCATGGTGGAGACGCTGTCCCGGTACTTCGACTGCGGCGGCAACTACGACGAGACGGCCGACTCCCTCGCGATCCACCGCAGCACGCTGCGCTATCGGCTCCAGCGCATCCGCGAGATCGGCGGCCACGACCTGGCGGACGTCGAGGACCGGCTGAACCTCCAGGTGGCGACGCGGGTGTGGAAGATCGTGCTGGGCGGACCGGGCTGACCGCGGATGTTGCGGGCCGGCCGACGCGCGCCGTCGACCGGCTCGCGGGTCAGCCCAGTACTTCCGCGATCGGGGCGTCGGCGTCGACGTAGCGCACCAGCTTGCGGTTCGCGAATTCCACGATGCCCACCTCGCCGAGTTCGCGCCCGTAACCGGACCGCTTGATGCCGCCGAAGGGCAACTCCGGCCGGGACGCTGTCGGGTGGTTGATCCACACCATGCCCGCCTCCAGCCGGTCGGCGACGCGGCGAGCACGTTCCGGGTCGGCGGCGAAGACCGCTCCTCCCAGGCCGTAGGGGGAGGTGTTGGCCAGTGCCACGGCCTCGTCCTCGTCGGCGACCCGGTAGACGACGGCGACGGGGCCGAAGAGCTCTTCCCGGTAGGCCCGCATGTCCGGTGTGACGTCGGTGAGGACGGTCGGCTCGACGAACGCTCCCGGGAGATCGGGCCGCCCGCCGCCCAGCACCACCGTCGCTCCCTTGTCCACCGCGTCACGGACCTGTTCCATCAGGAGTTCGGCCGCGGCCTCGGAGGACAGCGGGCCGAGCGTGGTGGCGGGGTCGGCCGGATCTCCCGGCTGGACCTCGCCCATCCGGTCACGCAGCCCGGCGAGGAAGGCGTCGTAGACGTCGGCAAGGGCGATGAAGCGCTTGGCCGCCACGCAGCACTGCCCGGTGTTGCCCATCCGGCCGAGGAACGCCGCGTAGACGGTGCGGTCGAGATTGTGAGCGTCCAGCACGACGAAGGGATCGCTGCCGCCCAGCTCGAGGACGGACTTCTTGACATTGCGGCCGGCGATCTCGCCCACGCTCACGCCCGCCCGCTCACTGCCTGTCAGGGACGCTCCCTGCACCCGGGAGTCGTCGATGATCGTCCCTACGTCCCGGCCCCGTACGAAGAGATTGGTGTAGACCCCGGCGGGCACACCCGCGTCTGTGAACAGCTGCTCGAGCGCCAGTGCGGACTGGGGGCAACTGCTCGCGTGCTTGAGCAGGATCGTGTTGCCGAGGACGAGGTTCGGACCCGCGAACCGGACCACCTGGTACAGCGGGAAGTTCCAGGGCATCACCCCGAGGAGGACGCCGAGCGGCTCGTTGACCAGCACGGCCGTGCCCTCGGGGACGGGCAGGGGGCGCTCCTGCAGCAGTTCGGGGCCGTGTTCGCCGTTAGGTGAGGATGTCGGACGCGAGGTCGACCTCGGCACGGCTCGAGTTGATCAGCTTGCCGACCTCGAGGGTCAGCAGCCCCGCGAGTTCCTCCTTGCGCTCCCTCATGAGCCGGCCGGCGCGTTGCACGACGGCTCCCCGGTCCGCCCTGGACCGGGTACGCCAGTCCTGGAAGCTGCGGTGCGCCGCGTCGATCGCGTTCCCCACCTCCTCGGCGCTCAGCGCCGGGAACTCCCGAACCCGTTCACCGGTGTACGGATTGACGGTGGCGATGGGACTTTTCTGGGCAGTGGCATGGGCGTTCATGACGCCTCCCTGGAGTCGGGGCCCCTCGGGTTTCCACGCCTGGACCCGCTCACACCTGCTGACGTCCCTGCCGCGGCCCGGGCGTCATGGCGCGATGACGTGGAGGTCGACCAGGTCGAGCAGCGCCCCCACCGCCGCGCTGGGCCGCCGGGTCGACGACGTGCCCAGGTGCATGCTCCAGCGGAGCACCGTGCCGGGGACCTCCAGGACGTGCAGGCCGGGGGTGCGGGCGACGGCGAACGCGGGCAGGAAGGCGATGCCCAGACCGTGTCGGACCAGTGCCGCCCCCATGTCGATGTCGGGCACTTCCAGCGCCACCCGGCGTACGACGCCCGCCGCCGCGAACGCCCGGTCGACCACCTCGCGGTTGCCGTAGCCCGGCGGGAAGTCCACGAAGGGCTCCCCCGCCAGATCCGCGAGTGTCAACTTCCCCCGCTCCGCGAGCGGATGGGCGGCGCTCACCACCAGGACGAGCGGCACGGTGGCCAGCTCCGTCGCGTCGATCCCGGCGGGCTTGCGCTCGGGCAGCGACAGGAAGGCCACGTCCAGGTCCCCGCTGAGCAGTGCGTGCGCCAGTCCCGCCGATCCGGTGGTCGCCAGCCGCAGCCGGACGTCGATCGCCGGATGCCGCGCGTGCAGCTGCCCGAGGAGCGCGGGCAGGTCCACCACCTCGACCGAGGCCATCGCGCCCACGTTCACCGTGCCGCGCAGCGTGTCCTGGGCGGCGCGCACGGCGTCCTGGGCGGCCTGGGCGGCGTGCAGGGTGGCCCGGGCCTCCGGCAGCAGCGCCGCGCCCGCCCCGGTGAGCCGGACCTGCTGCGACGTGCGCTCGAACAGCGCGCAGCCGAGCTCGCGCTCCAGGGAGCGGATGGCGGCGGACACCCCCGACTGCACCACGTGCAGCCGGCGGGCGGCACGGGTGAAGCTCAGCTCCTCGGCGACCGCGATGAAGTGCTCCAGCTGACGTAGCTCCACACGAGAAGTATCACTCGCATTGCTGGAGCCCAGCAAAAACATTCGTTGGCATTGATCCTGCCTGGTGAGGAGGATGGAAGACACCATTCACTTCCGCCCGAGGAGGGGTACCCCTGCCTGCCGCACCGACGCCGCTGAGCCGTCCCACAGCCGACGCTCCCGGCGACCCGACCCACCGGATCCACTCACCCGCTCCCGCCGGCCTGCCGGCCCGCGCCCCGGCCGGACGCCGCGCCTCGCACGCGACCGGCTTCTGGTTCGTGGCGGTGGCCTTCACCGTGCTGATGGCCTTCGGCACCGCGCCGACCCCGCTGTGGCCGCTGTACGAGGCCCGGGACCACTTCGGCGCGACCACGGTCACGGTGGCGTACGCCTCGATGGTCGTGGGTGCGGCCGCCGCCTTCCTCGGACTGGGGCACCTGTCGGACCGGCTCGGCCGGCGGCGCATCATCGTCCCGGCGCTGCTGGTCGGCATCCTCGCGTCGGTCGTACTGATGGTGTGGCGGGACCTGCCGGGGCTGATCGCGGGCCGGATTCTGAACGGTGCCGGACTGGGGCTGATGGCCTCGACCGCGACGACGTACCTGCACGACCTCCACCACGAGGCCCGCCCGGACCGGACGGGTTCGGTGCTGCCCGGCATCGTGGCCACCGCCGCCAACCTCGGCGGCCTGGCCTCGGGACCCCTCATCGCCGGCGCCGCCGCCGAGTGGCTTCCCGCACCCCTGATCACCACCCAGGCGATCTTCACGCTCGCCATGGCAGGGTGCCTGGCGCTGGTCCTGTCCACCCCGGAGACCGTGGACCTGGAGCTGCCCGCGGCCGAACCGCCCCTCAGGTTCGCCCTGCGCCCCGGCGGACGGCGGACGTTCGCCGCGGCAGGCGCCCTGGGCGCCTTCG
>NZ_MUNH01000423.1:0-2711 GCF_002154615.1 Streptomyces recifensis | reverse complement strand
GGGCGAGCCCCCGGCGGGCTTCCTCGCCGTCAAGTGCGACATCACCGACGCCGAGCAGGTCGAGCAGGCGTACAAGGAGATCGAGGAGCGGCACGGCCCCGTCGAGGTCCTGATCGCCAACGCCGGCGTCACCAAGGACCAGCTTCTGATGCGCATGTCCGAGGAGGACTTCACCTCGGTCATCGACACCAACCTCACCGGCACCTTCCGGGTGGTCAAGCGGGCCAACCGGGGCATGCTGCGGGCCAAGAAGGGCCGCGTCGTACTGATCTCCTCGGTCGTCGGCCTGCTGGGCTCGGCGGGGCAGGCGAACTACGCCGCGTCCAAGGCCGCGCTGGTCGGCTTCGCGCGCTCGCTCGCCCGTGAGCTGGGCTCGCGCAACATCACCTTCAACGTCGTCGCCCCCGGCTTCGTCGACACCGACATGACCAAGGCGCTCACCGACGAGCAGCGCGCGGGCATCGTGTCGCAGGTACCGCTCGGCCGGTACGCCGAGCCGGAGGAGGTGGCCGCGGCGGTGAAGTTCCTCGCCTCGGACGACGCCTCGTACATCACTGGAGCCGTCATTCCCGTTGACGGCGGACTGGGAATGGGTCACTGAACACCATGAGCGGAATTCTCGAGGGCAAGCGCATCCTGGTCACGGGCGTGCTGATGGAGTCCTCCATCGCCTTCCACGTCGCCAAGCTGGCCCAGGAGCAGGGCGCCGAGGTCATCCTGACCGCGTTCCCGCGGCCCACGCTGACCGAGCGCATCGCCAAGAAGCTGCCGAAGCCGGCGAAGGTCATCGAGCTGGACGTCACCAACGAGGAGCACCTCGCGCGCCTGGCCGACATCGTCGGCGAGGAGCTGGGCGGCCTCGACGGCGTCGTGCACTCCATCGGTTTCGCCCCCCAGGACGCCCTGGGCGGCAACTTCCTGAACACCCCGTTCGAGTCGGTCGCCACCGCCATGCACGTCTCCGCCTTCTCCCTGAAGTCGCTGACCATGGCCTGCCTGCCGCTGATGCAGAACGGCGGCTCGGTCGTCGGCCTCACCTTCGACGCGCAGTACGCCTGGCCGCAGTACGACTGGATGGGCCCGGCCAAGGCCGCCCTGGAGGCCACCAACCGCTACATGGCGCGCGACCTGGGCAAGCAGAACATCCGCTGCAACCTCATCTCCGCGGGCCCGATCGGCTCCATGGCCGCCAAGTCCATCCCCGGCTTCTCCGACCTGGCCGCCGTGTGGGACACCCGCTCCCCCCTCGAGTGGGACCTCAAGGACCCGGAGCCCGCCGGCAAGGGCGTCGTCGCCCTCCTCAGCGACTGGTTCCCCAAGACCACCGGCGAGATCATCCACGTGGACGGCGGTCTCCACGCCATCGGCGCCTGACCCGGCCCCGCACGTGCGAGAGGCCCGCATCCCCCCGGGGGTGCGGGCCTCACCCGTACGGATCTCCGGCCGGGCCGTCCCGGCTCCGGCGGTGCACCCTCGTAGTACGCGTCCCCTCCGCAGCCGTGGCCGAGGAGGTCCCTCTACGTGCGTCTTCCCCGCAGCCTGACCCCGGTGACCGCGGCCGCGGTACTCGTCCTCGCCCCGCCCGGTGGCGTCGCGCGCGCCGGTGACGGCAACCCGCACGCCCCCGACCTCTTCGGCGCGTCCTGCCGTATCAAGGTGGACGGGTCCGAGGTGGTGGCCTACTGCCACAACCCGTACGTGCACGTCGACCGGGTGCGGCTGCACGTCGAGTGCGCCCGGTGGTGGGACATCGACACCGACAGCGCGCCCGTGCCCGCGGGGCCCGCGCTGACGGTGAGGCTGACCGGGCGGTGCTGGAAGGAGATCCGGGTGGTGTGGATCAGTCACCAGAAGGCGGGCTGAACCGCTCCGGACGGCACTGGAAGGGGTAGCCGGCCGCCTCGGTGGCCGCCGCCCGCGCGTCACCGGTGCGGATCGCGTCCACCAGCCGGGTGTGGTCCATGTACGCCCGCTGCTCCAGCTCGGCGCCCACGTCCGCGCGCAGCCACTCCCGCAGCACCTCGCCGAGGTCCGCGTACATCGCCGTCATCACGTCGTTGTGCGAGGCGGACACCACGGCCAGGTGGAAGGTGGCGTCGGCCGCCACGAACGCCTCCGCCTCCCCGGCCTCCCACGCCTCCTCGCGCCGGGTCAGCAGCGCGTCCAGCTGCTTGAGGTCCTTCTCGGTACGCCGCTCCGCCGCCAGCCTCGCCGCCGACGACTCCAGCGTGGAGCGCAGCTCCGCGATGTGCCGGGGATCGGCGTCCGCGAACCTGCGGTGCATCACTCCGGCCAGCTCGCTGGTGGCGACCACATAGGTGCCGGAGCCCTGGCGGATGTCCAGCAGCCCGTTGTGCGCGAGCGCCCGTACCGCCTCGCGGACCGTGTTGCGGGCCACGCCCAGCTGTTCGACCAGCTCCGGCTCGGTGGGGATGCGGGAGCCGACCGGCCACTCGCCGGACGTGATCTGGGCGCGCAGCTCCGCGATGACCTGTTCGGACAGCGCCGAGCGGCGCGGGTGGCTCAGAGGCATGGCCCACCTTGGCACGTGAGTTCCGGCCCGTACCAACGGACCGGACCGGGGCGCCCCGTACGGAGCCGGCTCCGGAATGGACAACCAATCATCCCATGATTCTATGATGGGTCTCATGGCAGAGGAGACCCGGACCGTGCGCAAGCCCGCCGTCCCCGAAACGAGCACCCCCCTGACG
>NZ_MUNH01000422.1:0-4591 GCF_002154615.1 Streptomyces recifensis | reverse complement strand
CGCGGACTGCACGGCCAGCTCGATGCCGAGCGCCATGCAGGCGGCACCGGCAAGCGCCAGTACCCATTGCACGCGGTTGGTGGCGCGTCCGGTCCAGACGTCGGGGTGCGGGGCGTCCTCGGCGTCGCGGTGCTCCCTCATGTCTATGAGGTTACCCAGGTTCCGCCGTGGTGGTATCCGGTGACGGAGAGGTACTGCTCCGGGCGGACGGGCGGACGGACCGCCCGGCGGCCGCCCCCGGTGTCACATCCGGTCGGCGAGCGGCCCGGCCGCGGGCAGCAGCCGTCCCTCGGCGTAGTGCAGCGCGGCAGCGGGCAGCGCGCCTCCCTCGCGGCCGCTCAGCAGCACGGTGAGGGAGCCCACGGCGGGGGCGTCGGGAGCGGGCAGCTCCCCGATGCGTCGCAGCGCCTGGGTCGCGACCGCCCCGGCGGAGCCGTGCAGGACGAGCGGGGCGGCACCCGGCTGCTGGACGGCGGCACGGATGCGCTCCGCGACGAGTTCGTAGTGGGTGCAGCCGAGGACGACGGTCGTGACGTCGGGCGGGGTGAGTTCCGCGGCGGCGGCGACGGTCGCGGTGATGGCCTGCTCGTCGGCGTGCTCGACGGCCTCGGCCAGGCCCCAGCAGGGCACCTCGGTGACCTGGACGCCGTGCGCGAAGTCCTCGATCAGACCGCGCTGGTAGGGGCTGCCGGTGGTGGCGGGGGTCGCCCAGATCGCCACGTGTCCGCCGCCGGCCGAGGCGGGCTTGATCGCGGGTACGGTGCCGATGACCGGGATGCCGGGTTCGCACAGGGCGCGCAGCGCGGGCAGCGCGTGCACGGACGCGGTGTTGCAGCCGACGATGAGGGCGTCGGGCCGGCGGGCGGCGGCGGCCTCGGCGACAGCCACGGCACGCCGGGTCAGGTCCTCGGGGGTGCGCGGTCCCCAGGGCATGCCGTCGGGGTCCAGGGAGAGCACGAGATCCGCGTCGGGCCGAAGGCGGCGGACCGCCGCGGTGGCTGCGAGGAGGCCGATTCCGGAGTCCATGAGCGCGATCTTCACCCGGCCACGATAGTCGATGACCACCGGTGGGCCGTTCCGGTGGGGGAGACTGCGGCCGTGAGCGCCATCGTGTGGACCGCCGCCGTATCCCTCGCCGTCTGGTGCTGGCTGCTGCTGGGCCAGGGCTTCTTCTGGCGCACCGACGTACGGCTCCCGCCCCGCCGCGAGCCCGCGGAGTGGCCGTCGGTCTGCGTGGTGGTTCCGGCCCGCGACGAGGCGGCCGTGCTGCCCGCGAGCCTGCCCTCGCTGCTCGTCCAGGACTATCCGGGCCCGGCGGCGATCTTCCTGGTGGACGACGGCAGCCGCGACGGCACCGGCGACCTGGCCCGCGAGCTGTCCGCGCGGTACGGCGGGCTGCCGCTCACGGTGGACTCCCCCGGCGAGCCGCCCCAGGGCTGGACGGGCAAGCTGTGGGCGGTCCGGCACGGGATCGCGCTGGCACGCGCGCGTGACCCCGAGTTCCTGCTGCTGACGGACGCGGACATCGCGCACGCCCCGGACAGCCTGCGCTCCCTGGTCGCGGCGGCCCGTACGGGCGGCTTCGACCTGGTCTCCCAGATGGCCCGGCTGCGCGCGGAGAGCGCCTGGGAGCGGCTGGTGGTCCCGGCCTTCGTCTACTTCTTCGCCCAGCTCTACCCCTTCCGCCGGATCGGCCGCCGGGGCGCCCGTACGACGGCGGCGGCCGGAGGCTGTGTGCTGCTGCGCACGGACATGGCCGAGCGGGCCGGCGTTCCGGACGCCGTCCGGCACGCGGTCATCGACGACGTGGCCCTCGCGCGGGCGGTGCGGGCCAACGGCGGCCATCTCTGGCTTGGTCTGGCGGACCGGGTGGACAGCGTGCGGCCGTATCCGGGGCTGGGCGAACTGTGGCGGATGGTCTCGCGCAGCGCCTACGCCCAGCTCAGGCACAGTCCGGCGCTGCTGCTGGGCACGGTGGCGGGGCTGGCGCTGGTGTATCTGGTGCCGCCCGTGGCGGTGGTGGCGGGCGCGGTCGCGGGGAGCGCGTCGGCGAGCGCGCTCGGCGCGGTGGCGTGGGCGGTGATGGCGGCGACGTATGTGCCGATGCTGCGCTACTACCGGCAGCCCCTGTGGCTCGCTCCCCTGTTGCCGTTCACCGCGTTCCTCTATCTGCTGATGACGCTGGACTCGGCGTTCCAGCACTGCCGGGGCCGGGGCGCCGCCTGGAAGGGCCGCACCTACGCGCGTCCCGACGCCGTCCCGGACGAGGGCTGAAGCCGGTTCACTTGCGGCCGGGCGTCCAGTTCATGCCCCAGCCGTAGGCCCGGTCGACCGTGCGCTGCGGGCTCACTCCGCGCTCCGGGACGAGGTAGCGGGCCTCGCGCCGGACGACGAGGTCGCCGCCCGCGTCGGTGATCAGCGCGAGCGCGCACACCGTGGAGGGGACCGTGCACTCGTCCAGCGAGAAGTCGATCGGGGCGCCGTGCTGCGGTCTGAGGGTGACGGTGGCGTGCAGGTCGGCGAAGGAGGTGGCGCCCTCGTAGATGGTGACGAAGACCAGGACCCGTCTGAGGTGCGCCATGTGGTCGAGGCTGATGGTGAGGTTCTCGCCGTCCGCCACCGCCCCGGTCCGGTCGTCGCCGTCGAGGTGGATGTACGGCGGCCGCTCCAGCGCCCCGAAGGCGTTGCCGAGGGCCTGTACGACGCCCTTGCGGCCGTCGCTGAGTTCGTACAGGGCGCACAGGTCGAGGTCCAGGTCACCGGGTCCGGGGCCCCGGCGGCGGCCGGTGAGGTGCTTGCGGGTCTGCCAGTTGAGGTTGACGCGCATGACGCCGGAGGTGCCGCCCTGCTTGGCCAGGGACACCGAGGGAGCCGCCTTGGTGAGCGTGATCTTGGAAGGCTGAGCGGGGGGCGGTACCGGGTGCTGGGGCACGTCGACGGTGATGCCGAAGTCGGTCGCCAGGCCCTCGAGCCCGCTGTCGTAGCCCTGGCCCACCGCCCGGAACCTCCAGGCGCCCTGGCGGCGGTAGAACTCGCCGAGTACGAAGGCGGTCTCCACGGTGGCGCCGGTGCTGTCGAAGCGGGCGGCGGTGTCTCCCGTCGCGGGGTCCAGGACCTGGACGGCGAGGCCGGGGACCTGACCGAAGGTGCCGCCGTCGGCCGAGGCCGCGAGGACGATCCGCTCGATGCCGGCCTCCACCCGCGCGAGGTCGACGAGCAGGATGTCGGTGACCTGAGCCCCGTTGGTCTTCGTGCCCTCGTGGCGGACCGCGCCGGAGGGGTGGACGGGCTGGTTGTAGAAGACGAAGTCACCGTCCGCGCGGACCCTGCCGTTCGCCAGAAGGAGTGCCGAGGCGTCCACGTCGGGGATGCCGGGGCCCGCCCGGCGGGTCACCTCGACGCGGAGCGCGGTGACGGGCACCGGCGTGTTCGACCCCTTGGGCATTGACATGTCCGCCCCATCTATACAACGTCCGACGCTCCGTCAACCGCCGGTAACCGGACAGGAACTCGCCTTTTACACGATCCAGACGTCGCATGAAGTCCATTTTTGACAAGTTCGCTCGGATTAGCGATCCCAGATCGCCGCCGACACGGAAAACAACCCTCTTATCGGTCTCCCCAACCAGCACATCGTGGGCTTAACTTATGTGCCATGACCTCCCCCCGCTCCACCTATGGCGGCGGCTACTACTCCGCCTCCTTCCCGGACACCCCGATCTACGACTCGCTCGTGGCCGAGCGGGGCACCCCGCAGATCGCCCCGATCAGGGTCCCGGCCGCCTATGACACCGGTATCGGCATGCAGTCCTCCCCGGGCATGCCCTCCCCCGGTGGCAACCTCCCCGCACTGCCCTCCGCTCTTCCCGCGCTGCCCGCGGCTCCCTCGCCGCAGCCCGCGTACGGCTACCCGCAGCAGCAGGCGCCCCAGATGCAGCCGACGCCCACGGCGTACATCCCGCAGCAGGCCGGCGCCCCGCGCGGCTACCCCGGCGCGCAGCCCCAGCCGCCGCGCCCGGCACCCTCGGGCTACGAGGCGATGCGCCCGGCCGCTCCCCGGCCGCCGCAGCAGCCGTACCAGGATCCGTACAACAACCAGCAGTACCGCGGCTACTGAGCCCTTTCGGCTCTTCGTAGCAGCCTTTCCGGCTCCGGGAACGCGACTCCGCGATCGATCGATGTCCACCGTGACCAGCGGTGGTACCGGTTCGACGACGGGGGGAAGGTCGTCACCCGCCCGAGCCGTCCCGTCCCCCGTGTGCCGTCGCCGAGCTGTCGCCCGGCGGCGGCATTCGTCTGTCCCCCTCTGTCCGTCCTCCCCTGACAGTGCCCGTACCCCGTCACAACGGGAACATGCGCATCACTTTTCCCCACCGCGGGGAAGGGGGCGCGTCCACCTCCCGCACCACGTCACCACTGGTCGGCTGTTCGGACGGGGAAACCGGGAACTCCCGCCGCACCCGGGTCGTTGGGCGAACATGAGAAGTCCGTGAGAGAAACCGCGGGGACGTGATGTCCTTCTCCCGTGCCCTCTTCGCCGGGCCGGGGGTGAGCGGTGCCGACACGGGGCAGGACAGGGGCTGTCTCTTAT
>NZ_MUNH01000421.1:0-2856 GCF_002154615.1 Streptomyces recifensis | reverse complement strand
GCTCCGGGGGCGGGCACGGCCACTCCCACAGTCACGGCCCGGCCGCGCCGGTGTCCAAGCATCTGCGCAAGGTCATCGCGGCCATCCTGATCCCGTTCAGCGCGGCCGTCGTGGTGGGTCTGGTGGTGCTCTGGCCCGGAGGCGCGCCCCCGCACCAGCGCACCGGCGTGGGCTTCGACCGCCAGACGCAGCAGGCCACCGTCACCACGGTGACCTCCGTGAGCTGTCAGGTCGGCGCGGGCGGGCAGGCCCCCATCGGCGATCCCTCCGCCCCCGGCGGCGCTCCGGCCGCCCAGGAGGACAAGAAGGGCCCCTGCAAGAAGGCCACGGTCCGGGTCGACACCGGCAAGGACAAGGGCCGCACCTTCACCGAGCTGGTGCAGCCCGACCAGACCCGGCAGTTGCACGAGGGCGACAAGGTCGTGGTCGCCTACGAGCCCAAGGCGCCGAAGGAACTCCAGTACGCGGTCACGGATCTGGACCGCAAGTTCCCCATGGCCCTGCTCGCCGGGATCTTCGCGGTCGCCGTCGTGGTGGTGGGCCGGCTGCGCGGCGTCATGGCGTTGGTGGCCCTGGCGGTCAGCTTCCTGGTGCTGACCCTGTTCATCCTGCCCGCGGTGCTCCAGGGGTCGAACCCGCTGCTGGTGGCGGTGGTCGGGTCGAGCGCGATCATGCTCATCGCCCTGTACATGTGTCACGGCCTCTCGGCACGCACCTCCGTGGCGGTACTCGGCACCCTCGTCTCGCTGCTGCTGATCGGCGTCCTCGGCTCGCAGTTCATCGGCTGGGCCGCGCTCACCGGCAACACGGACGACAACACCGGCCTGATCCACGGGCTCTACCCGTCGATCGACATGAGCGGTCTGCTGCTCGCGGGCGTCATCATCGGCTCGCTGGGCGTGCTGGACGATGTGACGGTGACCCAGACCTCGGCCGTGTGGGAGCTGCACGAGGCCAACCCCGCGATGGGCTGGCGGGGGCTGTACCGCGCGGGCATCCGCATCGGCCGCGATCACATCGCCTCCGTCGTCAACACCCTCGTCCTCGCCTACGCGGGCGCCGCGCTGCCCCTCCTGCTGCTGTTCTCCATCGCGCAGAGCGGGGTGGGCACGGTGGCCACGAGCGAGCTGGTCGCGGAGGAGATCGTGCGCACGCTGGTCGGCTCGATCGGCCTGGTCGCCTCGGTGCCGGTCACCACCGCGCTCGCCGCCCTGGTCGTCTCGGCGGACCGCACCGCGCCCGGTACGGCGGCTCCGGCGGGCGCCCAGCCCGTCGCCGTCCCGGGCGGCCGGGGGCGGCGCCGGAAGCGCTGAGCGGAGCGCCGGGGACATCGGACCCCGAACCTTTGGAGAAGCGTTTCTTCAAAGGTTCACGGAGCCCGGTCGAGCGCCTCGCTCCCCTCGGCCCCGCCACTTCAGCCCGCGCTCTGCTCCTCGGCCAGGATGCGGCCCAGCGCCTCGTCGAGGTGGGTGTCGAAGTCGGCCAGCGCACCCTCCTGCCCCAGCGGCACGAGCTTGTCGGTGCGGTCGAGGAACGCCACGAGCGGCGGCGTGGAGGAGCGGAACAAGGCCTGGTCGCCGCCCACCTGAAGCCGGATCAGCACCTCACCCAGCACCTCGCAGTCGACGGGGGAGATGTGCACGTCCCCCTCGCCGCACGGCCGGCCGACCCCGTCGATCATCAACTCCCGGCCGAAGACCCAGGTCACCGGGGCGTCACCGGGCAGATGGAAGGTGAGCCGCACCGCGTAGGGATCACTCGTCTCGTAGCGCAACTCCACCGGAATGCGGAAGGAAAGCTCCTCCGAGACGAGAAAGCTCATCATGACTTCTGCCTGTACGGACTCGCGCATCGCCTACCCCGTCATAAGACATCGATTGGCCGGGTTTAATCCCTGACTGGGGTCAAATCTAGCTGAACGTGCATGGCAGATCACAAGGAGTGAGTTTTCAGATGCTGATAGAGAGCGCCAGCGCACCCATGTGACGCCCCATTTCCGCCTGCAACCTCCTTGTCATGCACGGAAGTTGATCCTCCTGATGGGCCGGGAGCGAAATCGCCATCGTCGCCGCGGTTGTACCGACAGTGATCGGCACCGCCGCGCAGACCGCGCCAAGGGCGTACTCCTGCCGCTCCACCACGGGTTCCATGCGCCGAGTCCTGGCCAGCCGCCTGAGCAGGGCATCGTTGTCACGGACCGTGTACGGGGTGAGGGAGCGGACCGGGTAGCGCGCGAGGTGGTCCCGGCGGGCGTCGTCGTCCAGTTGGGAGAGCAGGCATTTCCCGACGGCGTGGGCGTGTCCCGTCTCGCGGAAGTCGGCCCACTCCGCGACCGCCGGCGTCTCCCGCGAGTCGGCCACGCACATGACCTCGATCTCGCCGTCCCGGTACATCGCGTAGTACACCGGCGCGCCGATCACGTCGCGCCAGTGCGCGAGGGTGTCGGCCACCGTGCTGCGACGTTTCTGCTGCGCTCCGCTGCTACTGAGCCGGTCCGCCGCGTCACCGAGGAAGAACCGCCCCTTGTCCCGGCGCAGATAGCCCTCGTGCACCAGGGTGCGCAACAGGTGGTACGCCGTGGGGAGCGCGAGGCCCGTCTCACGGGCCAGTTGCTTGGCAGGGGCGCCGTACTCGTGTGCGGCGACCGTCTCCAGCAGACGCATGGCGCGCTGGACGGACCCGATGAGGGTCGCGGAGTGCTTGTCGGGGGCGTTGGCGGCGGGTGGCCGCTGCATCGGGGGCGCGCAGGACCGCGCAGGAGCCGGGGGTGCGTGGGGTCCTGCCGGGGCGGTGTCGGCCATGGCCAAGGATTTACTCCCGAAGCGCGGAGATGGGGGCGGCCCGTGCGGGGTGGAC
>NZ_MUNH01000420.1:0-2192 GCF_002154615.1 Streptomyces recifensis | reverse complement strand
CATCAGCGGGGTGCGCGGGGGCGGCCGGGTGGAGGGGCTCTTCGTGCGCGACGCCCGGCACTTGAGCCGCTGGCAGCTCACTGTCGACGGCGCCGTACCAGAGGTGCTGAAGCCGGTCGGTGAGGGTGACACGGCACGCTGCGTACTGGTGCCGCGCGGCGGGCGCCAGGAGCCGCCGGCGTACACGCTGTGGCGTGAGCAGGCCGTGGGTGACAGCTCGTTCGTGGAGTCGGTGCGCATCACCGGCAATCGTCCGACGGCCACCACGGTACGGCTCGCGCTCACCGTCGACGCCGACTTCACCGACCAGTTCGAGCTGCGCTCCGACCACCGCACGTACGTCAAGGCGGGTGCCGTGCGCAGTCGGCAAGTGATGGACGACGGGATCGAGTTCGGCTACCGGCGCGGTGAGTGGCGGTCCTGTACGACCATCACCGCCGACCCGGCTCCGGACGCGGTGGAGGAGACCGGCACCGGGGCCCGGCGGCTGGTCTGGACGCTCGAACTCGACCCGCACGGCGCGGCGGAGCTGCTGCTGCGGGTGGTGGCCCGCCCGCACGGTGACCGGCACACGGTGCGCGTACCCCGTGACCCGGCCGCCGTGAGCGGTGAACTCCGCTCGGCGGAAGAGGAGTTCATGGAGGGGGTCGCCTTCCCGACCGCCTGGCCGGAGTTGGCGGCCGCCTGTGTGCGCGGGCTGTCCGACCTGGCCGCGCTCCAGGTACCGGCGCGCGGGCCGGACGGCGAGGGGCTGCGGGTGCCGGCCGGGGGCGCACCCTGGTTCCTCACGCTGCTCGGCCGGGACGCCCTGCTGACCTCGCTGTTCGCCCTGCCGTACCGCCCGCGGCTGGCCGCCGCCACGCTCCCCGCGCTGGCCGCCACCCAGGCCACTGCCGACAGCGCCTCCGCGGTCGCCCAGCCCGGCAAGATCGTGCACGAGGTCCGGCACGGCGAGCTGGCCCACTTCGGGCAGGTGCCGTACGGGCGTTACTACGGCTCGGTCGACGCCACCCCGCTCTTCCTGGTGCTGCTCGGCGCCTACACGGAGCGCACCGGCGACACGGCCTTGGCCCGGCGGCTGGAGCGGCACGCCCGCGCGGCGGTCGGCTGGATGCTGGACCACGGCGGGCTGACCGCGCGCGGCTACCTCGTCTACCGCGCCGACGAGGGCGGCCTCGCCAACCAGAACTGGAAGGACTCCCCCGGCGCCATCTGCCGTGCCGACGGCACCCGGCCGAGCGGCGCGGTGATGGCGGCGGGCGCACAGGGATACGCGTACGACGCGCTGCGCCGTACGGCGTGGCTGGCGCGGACGGTGTGGGACGACGGGACGTACGCGGCGCTGCTGGAGCAGGCGGCTGCCGACCTGCGCGACCGCTTCCAGCGGGACTTCTGGCTGCCCGAACAGGCCTTCCCGGCCCTGGCGCTGGACGGCGACGGGCACCGGATAGACGCGCTCGCCTCGGACGCCGGGCACCTGCTGTGGTCGGGGCTGCTGGACAAGGAGTACGGGGAGGCCGTCGGGCGCCGGCTGCTGGAGCCGGACTTCTTCTCCGGCTGGGGCGTCCGTACACTCGCCGCCGGCCAGGCCGCCTACCACCCGCTCTCCTACCACCGGGGCTCGGTCTGGCCCCACGACAACGCGCTGATCACCCTCGGCCTCGCCCGTTACGGCCTGCACGACGAGGCCCGCGCCGTGGCCCGTGGCCTGGTGGACGCGGCGGCCTCCGCCGGGCACCGGCTTCCCGAAGTGCTGGCGGGGTACGGGCGTGACACCCACCCCGAGCCGGTGCCGTACCCGCACGCGTGTGTGCAGGAGTCCCGTTCGGCTGCGGCGCCGCTCGCCCTGCTCACCGCGGTCGGAGGCGCCTGAGACCGGCCTTGACCGGGCGTTTGCCCGGTATTTGCCGTAGGCCGTGAACACCGGCCTGCGGCGGACCGTACGGAAGGACGGCGGGCCAGGCGGACCGGCCTCCACCGGCCCTGCCCGGCCTCCCCGGCGCGGCCCGCCGCCTCCGTCGTCACCGGCCTCGCGCGGAAGGACCTCCGGGTTGCCTCAGCACAAGAACGCACACACGTCACCCGACGCGCCGGGGGGTGGTCCCGACGGCGGGGTGGAAACCCTTGTCGAGCACGGGAAGAGTGATGACCGGGGGGACGCCGGAGCGCCGGGGACGGAATCCGAGGACGGG
>NZ_MUNH01000419.1:0-9672 GCF_002154615.1 Streptomyces recifensis | reverse complement strand
GACCGCCGCACCCGCAGCCACCCTCCCCGCCGAGGCCACGCACGACCGCGCCCCGGACGAGACGGAGGAGAAGCTGACGAGCAAGGGCCTGCCCAAGCGCACCCCGAAGATCACCGCGCCCGAGGCCCCGGTCCGCCCGCGCGCCACCGGTGTCGACGCCGAGGCCCTGCGCCGCAGGCTCGGCGGCTTCCGCAAGGGCGCGCAGGCCGGGTACCGCGACGTCGAAGCGGAGATCGCCGAGCACACCGCGCAGAACCAGCGGCCCGCCACCAGCGCGAACGCCGAAGAGTCCACGGGGGGACACGCCGAGGAGGCAAGCAGTTGACCACGCCCAGTACCTACGGACTGAGCAGTGAAGCCCGCAACCTGCATTGGCTGCTGACCAACCTGGTCGAGGAAGTACCCGGAATCCAGTCGGTCGCGGTCGTCTCCTCCGACGGCCTGCTCCTGCTGTCGTCCGACCCGCACCGCGCCGAGGCGGACCGGCAGAACCGGCCGGCCCCGAAGGGCCCCCGCGGCTCGGCCGCCGACCTCGCCACCATCGTCTCCGGCATCGGCAGCCTCACCGTGGGCGCCGCCAAGCTGATGGACTTCGGCTCGGTCAAGCACAGCATGGTCGCCATGGACGAGGGCAGCCTCTTCGTCATGTCGATCAGCGACGGCTCGCTGCTCGGCGTGCACGGCTCCGCCGAGTGCGACATGAGTGTGATCTCGTACCACATGGCGCTCTTCGTCGGCCGGGCCGGGCATGTGCTCACCCCGGAACTCCGCAGCGAGCTGCGGAAATCCATGGAGTCCGAACCGAGCGGGAGCGTCCGATGAGCGCCATCGCCAAGAAGACGCAGCTCCCCACGCGCGGCGGCGACCGCAAGGCCGCCCGTGTGCGCCCCTACTCGCTCACCGGTGGCCGCACCCGCTTCGGCCACGTCCTCCTGGTGGAGACGTTCGTGGCCAGCACCGCGGCGCTGGACGCCCCGGAGGAGCGCAAGGAACTGGCGAACGGCCCCGCTCCGCGCGTGATGCCGGAGATGGTCGCCATCGTCGAACTGTGCCGCCGTATGCGCACGGTGGCCGAGATCGCCGCGCTGCTGAGAATGCCGCTCGGCGTGGTCCGGGTGCTCCTGAGCGACCTCGCGGACCAGGGAAAGATCCGTGTTTACGGCACCGGGACCGGTCACGGCACCGGCCGTCCGGACCGCGCGCTGCTGGAAAGGGTGCTGAGTGGACTCCGCCGTCTCTGACGCGACCGCCCCCGTCGGGAACGCTCCCCTCGTGGACGGCCTGGCCGAGCCCGTCGAGGAACTGAAGCCCTGGCAGCAGGACCGCAGCCGGGCACCCGTCGCCACGAAGATCGTGGTGGCGGGCGGCTTCGGCGTCGGCAAGACCACCCTGGTCACCGCGGTCTCGGAGATCACCCCGCTCCAGACCGAGGCGCTGATGACCCAGGCGAGCGAGGAGACCGACGACCTCACCGCCACGCCGGGCAAGACCTCCACGACCGTTGCCATGGACTTCGGCCGCATCACGCTCGACGACGACCTGGTGCTCTACCTGTTCGGCACGCCGGGCCAGCAGCGGTTCTGGTTCATGTGGGACGACCTGGTGCGCGGTGCGATAGGCGCCGTGGTCCTGGCCGACACCCGCCGGCTCAAGGACTGCTTCCCGGCGCTGGACTACTTCGAGAGCTGCGGCCTGCCCTATGTGGTCGCGGTCAACCACTTCGACGGCAGTGAGATGTTCGGGCCGGAGGACGTGCGGGAGGCACTGACCATACCGGCGCACATCCCTGTCATGATCATGGACGCGCGGCGCCGGATCTCAGCGATCGAGACCCTCCTGGCCCTGGTGGGCCACGCGCTCGACGTAACCCCCGAGTAGCCCAAAGCCCCCCGTAGGAGACACCCCCGCATGCGGAAGATACTCGTCGTCGGAGCCGGCCAGTCCGGTCTCCAGCTCGCCCTCGGCCTCCAGTCGCACGGCTACGAGGTCACCCTGATGTCCAACCGGACGGCGGACGAGATCCGTTCCGGCCGGGTCATGTCGACGCAGTGCATGTTCGACACCGCGCTCCAGCACGAGCGTGACCTCCAGCTCAACTTCTGGGAGTCCCAGGCCCCCAGGATCGAGGGGCTCGGCGTCTCGGTCGCCGCCCCCGGCTCCTTCGACCCCGGTCCCTCCCAGCGGGCCATCGACTGGGTCGGCAAGCTGGACGGCTACGCGCAGTCGGTGGACCAGCGGGTCAAGATGGCCGGCTGGATGGAGACCTTCGCCCAGCGCGGCGGCCAGCTCGTCATCCACGGCGCGGCCGTCGGTGACCTCGACTACTTCTCCCGCACCTACGACCTGGTGCTGGTCTCGGCCGGCAAGGGCGAGCTGGTGTCGATGTTCGCCCGCGACCCGGAGCGCTCCCCGTACGCCGAGCCGCAGCGCGCGCTCGCGGTGGCGTACGTGCACGGGCTCGGTCCCCGGCCGGAGCACCCGGAGTTCGACGCGGTCCGCTGCAACCTGGTGCCGGGCGTCGGCGAGATGTTCGTGATGCCGACCCTGACCACCTCCGGCCGCGCCGACATCCTGTTCTGGGAGGGCATACCCGGCGGCCCGCTCGACGTGTTCAACGGCATCAAGGACCCCGCCGAGCACCTCTCCCTGACCCTGGAACTCATGGAGAAGTTCCTGCCCTGGGAGTACGCGCGCGCCACCAAGGTGGAACTCACCGACGCCGGCGGCACCCTGGCGGGCCGCTACGCGCCGACCGTGCGCAACCCCATCGGCCGGCTGCCCGGCGGCGGCCTGGTCCTCGGCGTGGCCGACGTGGTCGTGGCCAACGACCCGATCACCGGCCAGGGCTCCAACTCGGCGTCCAAGTGCGCGGCCGCCTACCTCGCCTCCATCCTGGAGCGCGGCGACCAGCCCTTCGACGAGGAGTGGATGAAGGCCACCTTCGACCGCTACTGGGCGACCGCCCAGCACGTCACCAAGTGGACCAACGCCATGCTCGCCCCGCCGCCGGAGCACATCCTCAACCTGATCGGCGCCGCCGGCCAGCTCCAGCCGGTCGCCGACCGCTTCGCCAACGGCTTCAACGACCCGGCCGACTTCGAGAACTTCTTCTACGACCCCGCGAAGACGGAGGCGTACGTCGGCTCGGTGGCCGCCGGCGCCTGACGTTCTCAGGCGACCCCTCCCGGCCCCGTGCCCGCCTCTCACAGGCGGCGCGGGGCCGCGTCGGGTCGTACGGCGCCCAGGACCGGGTTGGCCGCCAGGGGGGAGATCTTGACGTTCTCGCCGGTGCGGGGAGCCTGGACCACCCTGCCGCCGCCCAGGTACAGGGCGACATGGGTGGCCTCGGGGAAGTAGATCACCAGGTCGCCGGGGCGCAGCGAGTTCAGCGGGACATGGGGGAGCCGGGCCCACTGCTCCTGGCTGGTGCGGGGGATGGGGGTGCCCGCGCGGGCCCAGGCGCGGGAGGTCAGGCCCGAGCAGTCGAAGGAGCCCGGGCCCTCGGCCCCCCAGCGGTAGGGCTTGCCGAGCTGGTCCAGGGCGTAGCGGACCGCCTGGCCGCCCTCCGCCGAGGCCGGCCGGTCGTGGCCGAGGGCGCCGGAGTCGGTGAGGCTCCGCTGCGCCCGGGCCACCCCGTCCTGCTCCAGCCGGGACACCTCGCCTCGCTGCTGCGGGGTGAGGGAGGCGAGGAGCCGCTCCACGTCGGCCAGGCGCCGGGTGACGTCGTCCCGCTGCTTCCTCTGCTTCCCGGCCAGGGTGAGCTGGGTGTCCAGCGCCCTGCGGGCCGACCTGGCGAGCGTGTCCGCGCGCTTCTCGGCGCCGGTCAGCCGGTTCAGGGCGGCGGCGCGTTCACCGGCGACGCGGCCGATGACGTGGCCCTCGTCGAGTGCCTGCTGCGGGTCGCGGGCGAGGAGCAGGCGGACGTAGACGGAGAAGTTCGAGCTGTTCTGGTACTGCTCGCGGGCGAGCCGTCCGGCATCGACCCGGCTGCCCCTCAACGCCAGCCTGGCCTTGGCCAGTTCCCCGTCCAGCCGCTTCACCTCGGCGCGCTGGGCGGTGAGCTTCTCGGCGGTGGCGTTGTAGGTCTCGGTGGCCTGCTCGGTCTGCCGGTACAGCCGCTGAAGGTCCGTCAGCAGCTGGGCCACCGTTCGCTGTGGCTCCGGCGCGGCCAGGGCGGGCGCGGGAGCGAAGGCGACCTGGGCTGCCATCGCGGCGGTACAGGCCAGGCGCAGCAGGATTCCTGACACGACATCACCTCCGGTACGCGGGGCGGCGGACCTCCCGCCTGCCTCCGTACCGCGAGCTTGTGCCGCGCTTCGCCGGGTCCGCGCGCCGAACGTGCGCGGACCGGCGCAACCATGTCACCCGGTCGGGTCGTCCGGCTTGCCGTGCGGCGTGTTGTCCCGCCTCGGCCCGGACCAGGGCCAGCGAAGCCGGTCGGCGTCGCCGAGGCCCTCCGGGTCGTGCACGTACTTCCACCCCCGCACCAGTCCCAGCCTCCTGGTGTGCCCGCGCGGGGTGCGCCGGTACACCAGCACGGTGGGCGGCCCGCCGGCCGCGTCGGGGACCGGGATGCGGTACGTCTTCGGGGGGTGGCCGGTCGGGCCGAGCAGCACGGGCAGCACCCGGCCGTCCATCGGTCCGCCCTCGAAGGGGGTGTCCTGACTCTTCACGCCATCAGTCTCGGTCATCCCCGGCGATGGCGGCGACGACGGCCGCCGTCTGCGGGTCGCGGCCCGCGGTCACCACCAGCACGGCGGTGAACTGCTCGACCAGCCAGTCCCGCAGCTCGTCCCTCGGCGGCCGCTTGTCCTCGTCCAGCCACATCAGCGAGGACGCCTCGACCGCCGCGACCCACATCCGCACCGTCATCCGCAGCCGGGGCCCCGGCTCGGTCACCCCGAGGTGGCTGTAGAGGTGCTCGGCGGCGGCCCGGCGCACCCCGTCCACGATGGCCGTGGTCCGGGAGGTCTCCACCACGCTGCCGCCCTGGAGCAGGGCGCTGAACCCGGTGTCGTGCTCGTCCACGAAGGCCAGGTAGCGGTCGAGGACCCGCGCGAGCCGGGCCGCCGTCGGCCCCTCGCGGGGCTCGTCGAAACAGAGCCGCAGCGCCTCGGCGGCCGACGTCAGCGCGGCCTCGTAGAGCTGCTGCTTGCCGCCGGGGAAGTAGCGGTAGACCAGCGGGCGGGAGACCCCGGCCGCCTCCGCCACGTCGTCCAGCGAGACGTCCTCGGGGGCGCGGTGCGCGAAGAGGGCCAGCGCCGCTTCCAGGAGCTGGCCGCGGCGCTGTTCCACGCTGAGGCGGCGGTAGGCCGGGGTGGCGGCCTGCGGGGTCATGACTGGCAGCGTAATCGCTCCCCTCCCGGCCGCCCTGCCCGGTGGCATCGCTACGCCAGCAGCCCCGACGCCTTCCACAGCCGCCGTCCGGCGCCGCGCAGGACGCCGATCTCGTCCAGGAACTCGGTGAGCCGGCCCGCGCCGGTCTGCATCACCTCGCGCCGGTGCCCGCTGGCCTTCACCTGGGCCAGTGCCTCGCGCTTGTCGAGGCCGACGTTGGTGTACACCTCCGGGTTGATGAAGGCGATGGAGAAGATCCGCGCGAACTCGCCGGAGGTGATTCGGGTGAACTCCCGCGACCACTTCGGCGCCGTCACCATCTGGCGGCGCAGCTCCTCACGGGCGTACCGGACGTGCCGGGCCTCCTCCACCACGTGGATGCGCGTGACGCCCCGGATCAGGGGCTGCACCCGCTCGTCGGGGAAGGTGAGCCGCTGCATCCAGTCCAGCACCTCCTCGCCGAGCAGGGTGGCGGTGAAGGAGCCGGGCGTGGTGGAGATGGTCTTGAACAGGCGCCCGAGGTTCTGGTGGGCCCGGCTCACCGGGTACCAGGGGGTGCCGCCGCGGGTGACCACGCGGGCGAACATCTTGGAGTGCCGGCACTCGTCCTCGATCTCGGTGAGCGCGTACCGGACGTGGGCGCTGGTGGCCGGCTTGTCGTAGATGTGCCGGACCAGCAGCTGCATCAGGATCAGCTCGAACCAGATGCCCAGCGAGGCGAGCGCGGCGGCCTCGTGCCGGGACAGGTCGATGCGCTGCTCCTCGCTCATCCGGTGCCACAGCGGGGTGCCGTACAGCGACACCAGCTCCGGGGGCCAGAACCACTTGCCCTCTTCGAAGGGGGCGTCCCAGTCCAGCTCCTTGTCCGGGTCGAAGGAGTGCTTGGCGGAGGAGACGAGCAGTCGCTCGGCGACCTGCTCGCGGTCCTTGAGCGCGCCGAGCGCGTCGCGCAGCCCGTCGAGCGCGTCCGCTTCCGTCAGGGTCGTCATGGCCTTTGGTCACCTCGTCCAGCCAGGGGTACGTCGTCGTCCGCCTCTTATGAGACTGCGTGTCAGCAAGGGCGTCAATCCCTCGCGCACGACTTTTACCGACGACGGGTCACCTCGGGCTCAGGAACCGAGCACCGCCCGCATCACATCGCGGGCGATCGGCGCCGCGTCCCCGCCCCCACTGATCTCCCCCCGGTCCGCCGAGGCGTCCTCCACCACCACCGCGACCGCCACCGCCGGCTCCGGCGCGCCGTCCGCCTGCGCCCAGGAGACGAACCAGGCGTACGGCAGCCCGGTGTTGCCGACCCCGTGCTGCGCGGTGCCCGTCTTGCCGCCGACCGTGGCACCCGGGATCGCCGCGTTGCCGCCGGTGCCGCGCTCCACCGCGTCCCGCATCAGCTCCTGGAGCCGGGACGCCGTCGACGCCCGCACGACCTGCCTCAGCGGATGGGCGCCGCCGCCCGCGACCGTCTCGCCCCCGGCGCGGGTGGTGCGCTCCACGAGGTACGGCGCCCGCGCCTGCCCGCCGTTCGCCACCGCCGCCGACACCATCGCCATCTGGAGCGGGGTGGCCCGCGTGTTGTACTGCCCGATGGAGGACAGGCCGAGCTGCGCCTTGTCCACCACCGTGTCGAAGGTGGACTCCGCCACCGCGAACGGCACCCGGAGCTCCGTGTCGTTGAAGCCGAAGGCCCCCGCCGTCGCCGCCATGTCCCCCAGCCCCACGTCCACGCCCAGCTTGGCGAACACCGTGTTGCAGGACCACGCGAACGCCTCCCGCAGCGAGGCGTCCCGGCAGCCGTCGGCCTCGTTGGTCAGCCGGGTCGTGGTGCCCGGCAGCCGGTACGGGTCGGGGGAGTCGGTCGGCGCGTCCAGGTCCGTGATCACCCCCGCGTCCAGCGCGGCCGCCGCGGTGACCACCTTGAACGTCGACCCCGGCGGATACGTCTGCCGCACCGCCCGGTTCAGCATCGGCTTGTCCGGATCGGCGTTCAGCCGCTCCCACGCCGCCGACGCGCCCGTACCGTTCCCCGAGAGCCGCGCCGGGTCGTACGACGGGGTGGACACCAGCGCCAGCACCCTGCCCGTGGCCGGCTCGATCGCGGCCACCGCCCCCTTGCGCCCGGCCAGGCCCCGGTACGCGGCCCGCTGGGCCCTCGCGTTCAGCGTGGTGACGACGTTCCCGCCGGGCGCCGCCCCGCTCGCCGTGTCCTGCCACACCGGGAACCCCGACAGCAGCGGGTCGGTGCCGGACAGCAGCCGGTCCTCCGCGTGCTCCAGGAAGGTGGAGCCGAAGCGCTGCGAGGCGAAGCCGGTCACCGGGGCGTACAACGGGCCGTCCAGGTAAGTGCGTTCGTAGCGGAGCTGCTCGCCGGTGTCGCGGGAGCCGGTCACCGGCGCGCCGCCGACCAGGATGTTCCCGCGCGGCTGCTGGTAACGGGCGATGGCCGAGCGCCGGTTGGCCGGGTTGTCCCCGTACGCGCCCGCCTCGACCACCTGCACCCGCGCCGCGTTCGTCAGCAGCGCCAGCAGGAGGAGGCCGCAGAAGACCAGGGCGTGCCGGATGTACGGGGCCATCGGGCGGGTGCCGCCGTAGTCGCCCGGTCCGCTCACGGGGCCTCCTCGCCGTCGTACTGGCTGCGCGCCGAGTCGCTCACCCGGATCAGCAGGGCCACGATCGCCCAGTTGGTGACCACCGAGGAGCCGCCCTGGGCGAGGAACGGCATCGCCATGCCGGTCAGCGGGATCAGCCCGGTCACCCCGCCCGCGATCACGAACACCTGGAGCGCCAGGATCGACGCCAGCCCCACCGCCAGCAGCCGCCCGAACGGCTCCCGCAGGGCGAGGGCGGCCCGGAACCCCCGCTCCACCAGCAGGGCGTACAGCAGGAAAATGGCCGCGAGCCCGGCAAGGCCGAGTTCCTCACCGGCCGTCGCCAGGATGAAGTCCGACTTGGTGGCGAAGCCGATCAGCGTGGAGTGGCCGAGCCCCAGCCCGGTGCCGGTCATCCCGCCCGCCGCGAAGGCGAACAGCGACTGGGCCACCTGATTGGGTCCCTCGCCCGCGTCGATGGTGGCGAAGGGATGCAGCCAGTCCTCGATCCGGCCGTGCACATGCGGCTCCAGATGCCCGACCGCCCACGCGCCGAGCACCGCCAGCACCAGCCCCACCGCGATCCACCCGGTCCGCCCGGTCGCCACGTACAGCAGCACCACGAACAGGCCGAAGAAGAGCAGCGAGGTGCCGAGGTCCCGCTCCAGCACCAGCACCCCGACGCTCAGCAGCCAGATCGTCACGATCGGCCCGAGCACCCGCCCGGTCGGGAACTGCAGCCGCCACAGCCGGCGCCCGGTGTACGCGAGCGCGCTGCGGTTCGCGGCCAGGTACGCGGCGAAGAACACCGCGAGCAGCACCTTGGCGAACTCGCCCGGCTGGATGGAGAACCCCGCGATCCTGATCCAGATCCGGGCGCCGTTGACCGCCGGGAACAGGATCGGCAGCAGCAACAGCACCAGCGCCGCCGCCACGCACACGTACGCGTACCGCTGGAGCACCCGGTGGTCGCGCAGCACCAGCACGACCACGATGAACAGCCCCACCCCGAGCGTCGACCACACCAGCTGCGCCGGGGCCGCCCGGTCGGCCGGGGTCTGGAGGTCGAGCCGGTAGATCAGCACCAGCCCGAGCCCGTTCAGCAGCACGGCGATGGGCAGCGGCAGCGGATCGGCGTACGGCGCCCGCAGCCGCACCGCGATGTGCGCGAGCAGCGCGAGACCCCCGAGCCCCGCCCCGTACCCCGCCGTGCCGGGCGGTACGGAGCCGGTGCGGGCCAGGCCGACCGCGCAGTAGCCGTACACCGACAGCAGCACGGCCAGCACGATCAGGGCCAGCTCGACCCCGCGCCGCCTGGGCAGCCGGGGGTGCGGGACGGCGGTGCGGGAGGCGGGCGGCGCGGTCCCGGCCTGGGTCATCGGCGGGAGTTCCGCTGGCGGGGGATCAGCACCAGCGGGGGACGGGCCCGACGTTGCCGATGTACCGGGCCGAGGCCCACGCCCAGGTGCCGTCCGTCAGCAGGTACCAGAGCGGGTTGGCGCCGACCCGGTCGCCGTTCACCTTGCAGTAGATGGACACGTGCTCGCCCTGCTTGGCGAAGCGGACGCGGCGGGTGCCGCGGTCCGGGCGGTCGTGCAGCCAGATGCCGCCCTTGGCGGTCACCACACCCTCGTACCGGCGCGGGTCGCGGTCGCCGCGCCCGCCCGCGTGCCCGTCGGGGCCGCCCTGCTGCTGGGCCGCCGGCGCACCCCCGGCCGGGCCGTCCGCGGCACCGGCGGGCACCGCCCCGCCG
>NZ_MUNH01000418.1:0-3016 GCF_002154615.1 Streptomyces recifensis | reverse complement strand
TCGACCCGCCGGACCACACCCGGCTGCGCCGACTGGTCAGCAAGGCGTTCACCCCGCGCCGGGTCGCCGAGTTCGCGGGCCGGGTGCAGGAGCTGACGGACGACCTCATCGACCGGTTCGCCGAGAAGGGCTCGGCCGACCTCATCCACGAGTTCGCCTTCCCGCTCCCCATCTACGCCATCTGTGACCTGCTCGGCGTCCCGCGCGAGGACCAGGACGACTTCCGGGACTGGGCGGGGATGATGATCCGGCACGGCGGCGGCCCGAGGGGCGGGGTGGCGCGTTCGGTGAAGAAGATGCGCGGCTATCTCGCCGACCTCATCCATCGCAAGCGCCAGGCGCTGCCCGCCGAGCCCGTGCCCGGCGAGGACCTCATCTCGGCGCTCATCCGGGCCTCCGACCACGGCGAGCACCTCACCGAGAACGAGGCCGCCGCCATGGCCTTCATCCTGCTCTTCGCGGGTTTCGAGACCACCGTCAACCTCATCGGCAACGGCACCTACGCGCTGCTCACCCACCCCGGGGAGCGCCGCAGGCTCGAACTCTCGCTGGCGGCCGGGGAGACCGGCCTGCTGCAGACCGGGGTGGAGGAACTGCTGCGCTACGACGGGCCGGTGGAGCTGGCGACCTGGCGTTATGCCACTGAGCCGCTCACCATCGGCGGCCAGGAGATCGCGACCGGGGACCCGGTCCTGGTGGTCCTCGCGGCGGCGGACCGCGACCCGGAGCGGTTCGCCGACCCGGACCTGCTGGACCTCGGCCGCCGCGACAACCAGCACCTGGGGTACGGACACGGCATCCACTACTGCGTGGGCGCGCCGCTCGCCCGGCTGGAGGGGCAGACCGCGCTGGCCACCCTGCTCACCCGGCTGCCCGACCTCGCCCTGGCGGCCGATCCGGCCGAACTCCGCTGGCGCGGTGGACTGATCATGCGTGGGCTGCGCACACTGCCGGTGGAGTTCACACCGGTCGGTCCCAGTCGTGAAAGCACATATGACGGACGTTCAACTATGTGATCTTCACGTGATCTCTGCGGCATGAACTTGTGACAAGTGTTCGTCTGACGCTACGTTCACCCATCAGTGTGGCGCCGAGCACCACTCGCCACGCCGTACTGCTGTCGCACGAAAGGCAACTGCATGCTCTCCGGGAACGGTAGGCACCGTCGCCCCCGCCAGGCTCCGGCGCTCCTCGTCGCGGCCGGCGTGACCACGTCCGCCATCGCCATCCCCCTCCTCGGGGCGGCGAGCGCCAACGCGGCCGACGGCACCACCTGGGACAAGGTCGCCGAGTGCGAGAGCGGTGGCTCCTGGAGCGCCGACACCGGCAACGGTTACTACGGCGGCCTCCAGATATCCCAGGACGACTGGGACAAGTACGGCGGCACGCAGTACGCGGCCAGCGCCGACCAGGCCAGCCGTTCGCAGCAGATCTCGGTGGCTGAGAAGATCCTGGCCGACCAGGGCACCACCCACTGGGCCACCTGCGCCCTGCTCGCCGGACTGACCTCCAACTCCGGCTCGGTGGACGTCGACACGGGCGTGAGCGAGTCCCCGTCCGCAGGCCAGGGCGCCCCGGGCAAGGACGCCGGCAAGTCGAGCGAGACCCCTGAGGCGGACGCTTCGTCCGATGGTTCCGACTCGTCCGGACTGGGTAATTCCTCCCCGTCGTCCGACTCGTCCGACTCCTCCGCCAAGGAGACCGGCAAGCCGTCCCCGAGCGCGAGCGGGAAGGACGCCGCCGGCGACGCCAAGAAGGACGCCGGGGCCTCCGGCTCCGACGCGTCCGCGCCCCCGGCCACCGGTCACGAGTACAACGACGGCGGGTCGCCCTCCACTGCCCCCGCGGCGGAGGACGACGAGTCGTGGGAGGACGGCGGCTCCTGGAGCCTCGTCGACACCGGCGACCTCGGCGGCGGCCGTCACCGCGGCGGCAGCGCCGACGAGAGCGTGACGGAAGGTCAGCACACGGCCGGCACGGGCCGCCACGCAACCGCCTCTCCCGGCACCTACACCGTCCGCGACGGCGACACCCTCGGCTCCATCGCCGACTCCCTTGACGTGGACGGCGGCTGGGAGGCCCTCTACTCCGCGAACAAGCAGGCCCTCGGCGCGGGCCCGAACCATGTCGACCCCGGTCAGACCCTGAAAGTGCCGGGCGAATAGGACTCCGAATAGCTGCATTTGACGCCCCGCTATCTTCTTATATGTCCTATTTGGCGAAAGTGTGGGATGACTCTCAGAAGAGCTGATCGTCTTTGAATTTCGCCGCGAGGCATGTCTACGGTCGGGACCGCTCGTCACCACGAGCCCCCGTGGCCGCAACGCCGAATCCTGCCAGCGGCCGTCGGGGACAACCGTCGCGTCAAGCGCCGTAGGCAGGAGCGGGGGACCCAAGGTAGGTGCCCGAACCGGTGTCTGACACCGGGACGGGCTTGGGGTGGAGCCACGCCTTCCGAAGTACCGGGGAGGGGTGGCCGGGCAACTCAACCGGCCCGAACCCGACAGCTCACCTCGCAGGCGTCGGTGAGGGGATCGATCCATGCTGTTTTCCAGCAAGGGCAAGCACCGTCGCCCGTCCAAGACCGTCCGTGTCCTCGCGCTCGCCGGTGTCGCCGGCGCGGCCGTCGCGGGCCCGGTGATGGCGTCGGGCAGCGCCTCCGCCGCCACCGGTTCCGAGTGGGACGCCGTCGCCCAGTGCGAGTCGGGCGGCAACTGGTCCATCAACACCGGCAACGGTTACTACGGCGGGCTCCAGTTCTCCGCCTCCACCTGGGCCGCGTACGGCGGCACGCAGTACGCCGCCACCGCCGACAAGGCGAGCAAGGCACAGCAGATCACCGTCGCCGAGAAGGTGCTCTCCGCCCAGGGCAAGGGTGCCTGGCCGGTCTGCGGCACGGGTCTGTCCAGCACGCCGTACGGCGGTTCCGCCGCCCCGGCGAGCCCGGCTCCGTCCACGGACACCAAGGCCGAGGACAAGGCCGCGGCCGACACCTCCGGCCGCGGCCTTGTCCTCG
>NZ_MUNH01000417.1:0-8591 GCF_002154615.1 Streptomyces recifensis | reverse complement strand
ACACCATGCTCGACGGCGAGACCCTCGCCGTCAGCCAGCAGACGCTGCACAAGCAGCCCTGACCGCGCGGCGCCGCCGCCACGACGACCAGAGGTGACGACCATGGTGTTCGACAACATCTTCAACTCCGCGGGCAAGGGCACGGGGCTCTTCTCCGTGACCACCAACGGCACCAAGCCCCAGCCAGGCGCCGGCGTCGACTTCGAGGACGCCGACGACGCCACATACGACGACACGATCCCCAGCCTGTTCAGCAGCGCCATCCACGGGGCCTCCTCCCGCGCGAGCATCGTGCGGGAGCAGTCCCCCGAGGCGCGGGCCGTCCTGGGCTTCCTCGGCTCCTTCATCCAGGCCACCCAGGAATCGGCAGGCGCCCAGGCCCAGTTCGCGGGAGACCCCGGCTCGGTGTCTGCGGCCGCGTCCGCCGGCATGCGGGAGTCGAGTACGACAGTGACCGACGACCTCGGTCTGAAGAAGGACGAGGACCTGGAGGACAGGCCCAGGAAGAGCGATTACAGCAAGCCCCCCAAGACACCGGACGCACCGAAGGCCCCGGACGCCCCCCAGGCTCCCAAGGCGACCGCGGACAAGCCGCCCCAAGCGAAGTGATACCCGGCTTCCAAGGGGTCAGGGGCAAGTCAGCCCCTGCCCCCTCGCGCGTCATGCTGGGAGCAGCTGCCACCGACGCGCCCGGTGGTCGCCGTCCGCTCCGTCCTGCTTGACCGACGCGCGGGCGTTGGTGTCCACCCGCAGCAGCAACCCGCTCTTATGGTTGGCGATTTCATACACCTGCGGGGCACCGTCCTGGGAGCCCACCGGGATCAGCCTCCAGTGCTGATGGTGTGCTCCGCCGCCCTCGTAGGACCGTTGCACGACCACCGCGCCGGACATTTCCTGCGCTCCGAGGACTTCGAGGACCTTGCGGCTGCGCACGTTCTCGATCCTGTACAGAATGTCGCCGTCGTCCTGGCCCGCCGCGACCAGACGCCACCGCTGGTGATCGCGCGGGGCGGCCAGGGTCTGGTGGATCTCCGCCCCGTCCTTGGTGGACTCGCGCAGGACCCCCATCCGCAGCCTGCTGCGGATGTTGGCCCAGGAGACCACGGTGCCGGACTCCGGCAGCCCGGCAAGCTTCCCCGACGCGATCTTGCGGACCCGGTTGTTGGTGAAGTCAGCGATGTAGAGCGTGTCGACGCAGTCCACGGCGAGCGCGATCGGCTTGTCCAACTGGGCCGAGGCCGCCGGACCGTCGTCACCGCCGAAGCCCGCGGTCCCCGTGCCGGCGACCGTGCTGATCGTCCCGTCGGCCGCCACCCTGCGGACGCGGTTGTTGCCGTAGTCGGCGACATAGAGGTCGCCGGCGCTGTCCACCACCACCCCTGTCGGACCGCTCAGCTTCGCCGAGGCAGCAGGGCCGTCGTCACCGCCGAACCCGGCGGCACCGGTACCGGCGACCGTGCTGATCGTCCCGTCGGCCGCCACCCTGCGGACGCGGTTGTTGCCGTAGTCGGCGATGTAGAGCTCACCGGCGCTGTCCAGCACGACCGCGTGCGGGCCCTTGAGCTGGGCTGCAGTCGCCGGACCACCGTCTCCACGGTAGGCCCCGGTCCCGTTGCCCGCGACGCTGCTGATCGTCCCGTCGGGCGCGACCTTCCGGACCCGGTTGTTGTAGTAGTCGGAGAAGTACACGGTGCCCGTGCTGTCCACCGCCACGCCGAACGGTCCGCTCAACCGGGCGGCCGTGGCCGGGCCGCCGTCACCGGCGAAGCCGGCGGTACTCGTGCCGGCCACGGTGGTGATCGTCCCGTCGGCCGTGATCTTCCTGATGCGGTTGTTGCCGGCGTCCGCGACGTAGACCGCGTCCTCGCGATCCACCGCGACTTCGCGCGGCGAGTTCAACTGGGCCGATGCGGCGGGGCCGTTGTCACCGCTGAACCCGGCGCGGCCGGTTCCCGCGACCGTGCTGATCCTGCCGTCGGTCGTGATCTTCCTGACCCGGTGGCCGGCGAACTCGCAGACGTAGACAGTGCCGGTGCTGTCCACCGCCATCCCGTAGGGGCGGTTCAACTGTGCCGCGACGGCACGATCGTTGTCACCCGCTGACCCCGCTGCCCCCGTTCCCGCGACCGTGTTGATCGGAGGGGCGGACTGCTCGTCACCTGTGGGTGACGCCTGGGCAGTACTCATCGTCTTCCCTTCGCCGTTCACCGACCGACTACTACAGCCGGTCATCGCTCGATTCCAGAGAGTCACAGGGTGGTGAGGGTTGGCAAGATCACTTAAGAGTGATTGGTGCGGAGCGCGCGACCGAGACCTCGAACCGCCTTGGACGGTCGGTCCGAGCCCCCGCCCCCAACTGGACCTTCCGGGTCAGGAGAGGGGCGGCGCCCGGCGCGCGTCGTCACCGGGCGCACCCCAACAGACCGTGGGCGGAGAGGCATCTTGCGAACAGGGCGCACGTCGGTCGGCCCCGGCGGCGTACGCGGCGTCGATGACCCGGCGGACGGTGGCTGTGCTCGCCGTAGACGACGGACAGGCCGCGTCGCGAGACGTAGAGCGGGGCGGAAGCTCGATCGGCGCCGACACCTATGGAGCGTCAACTGCCGCAGTAGGCGCACTCGGTATGAACACATCGGTGAACCGGGTGTGTCCCTGCCGCCGGCAGACGGACTGGCCAGGGCGGCTCGCGTCCGTCTGCGCCACTTCGCTGTCCGCCCGGCGACCTCCCCGTCGAGCGCGCCCTGCGTGCCCCGATGGCGAGCCGGGGCACGCAGGGCGCGTGGTGTTACAGGAGGGTGCTGAGGAACTACGGGTGTGCGGTGGGCACCGAGCCGGGGGAGGCCGTCGGGGCCTTGCGCAGCCGGGCGAGATCCCGGCCGGCGTCCGGACCGGAGGCGCCGCCCGTCCGGACAGCCTGACGGAAAGTGCCGCTCGTGCCCGTGCCGGGGTCGCCGATACCGCCGCCCCCGGTGCTCGGCGGCGCCGGGACAAAGACCGTGTCGGACCGCGCCGACTCCATCTGCCCGTTGACGGCCGTCACCGCGAACTCGAAGTTCCAGTTGCCGGGGAAGAGGAAGGCGATACCCCGCCCAGGGGTGTCCGAGATGGTCTCGTCGGACAGCCAGGGGTTGCTTGTCGTGCGGTTGCGGTACCAGACGCGGTATCCGGCGGCCTGCGGGGAACCGCTCCAGTCGAGCTGGACCGTCGTGGCGTCCACGGACTTGATGCGCAGGTCCGTCGGGACCGGCGGGGTGCGGGCGCCGATGGTGACGGGCCGGGCGACGGCGGGCATGCCGCCGCCCACCTCGTTCCAGGTGGCCACCGCGACCAGGTAGTGATGGCTCGGGGTCAGCCCGGCGATGTGCGCCGAGGTACCGCGCACCGCCGTGCTCTGCAGAAGGGCGCCCGGCGTGTCCTTGTCCAAGGTGATGATCTCGTAGCGGTCCACGCTGTCGCTGTACGGCCCCGTGGCAGGTTCCCAGGAGAGGTCCACGCCGTCCGTGGTGGGGTTGGTGAGGACATGCGTGGGTGCCGCCGCGGTGTGCGGGTGTGCGGTGGCCCGGACGATGGGGGACCACGCCGAGGTGCCGTCGCCCGCGTCGTCGACGCGGACCGAGTACTCCCACTCCCAGCCGTCCTGGGTCCAGGTCGTGTCGTAACGGTTCGCCGAAACCGGTGTCTCGCTCCAGGCGGTGGCGCCCACCAGCCGGGAGCGGACCGTGTAGCCGCGCGCGCCATACACCCGGTCCCAGGTCACCGTGACGCCCAGGTCGCTGGAGGCGGCCCGGACGTTCGTCGCAATGCCCAGCGGGCGATCCGGTGCCGACGGGGGCACGTCGGGGACGATCTGGCCGATGCCGTACCGGTCGTGGAGGGTGGTCTCGAAGGCGTGCGCGATCTGGAACTCGCCGAGTGCGTTGGGGTGCAGCCCGTCGTAGCCGGCGGGGCAGGCGTCACGGGCGCAGGTGTAGTTCCCCGACCAGTTCACGAGCTGGACCGGCGAGATGGGGGTGCTCCACTGCGGGACGGCCTGGCGCAGCATCAGGTCGTATTCGGTGGTGCTGAGCGGCAGGTCGTCCCGGCCGCCGATGTACGTGCGCTGGGGGACGTCCGCGACGGCGAACTTCACGTCGGGACGGGCGACCCGAGCCTCGTCCACGAACGTCTTCATGCTGTCGAGCGTGCCCTGCGCACCGCTCACGAACCAGCCCATGTCGTTGAAGCCGAGGCCGACGAGAATCATGTCGGGCTTGTACTGCCCAACCATGCCCCGGATCAGCTTCTTGTCCTGCATCGCCTGACGGCCCCAGACCCCGAAGTGGTCGCTGTCGAAGGCCGGGTCGACGCCTTCCGCGTAGCCGCCGGAGGTGTCCGGGTTGTCCAGCGAGGCGCCGGGGACCTCGCCCTGCAGGGCGGGCCGCGCCGGGGGCTGCGGCTGGGCCTGCGCCTTGGTCCCCTTGTACGGCCCGACGAAGTCGACGTCGATGCGCTGGTCGTGGAACCACTTCCAGAGGCGGTAGCGCCAGGTCCAGTCGCCCTCGTACCCCTGCGTCATCGAGTCCCCGACCACCATGACCCGCAGGGGCGCGTCGGTTCCTCCGACGTGCCGCTCGAGTTCGTTCAGGCGGCGCAGCAGGGCCGGCACCATCTCGTTCAGGCGGTCGCTCATGTACGTCAAGGGGTTGCCGAGGTTGCCGATCTTGGCGGCGAAGCCGCGCAGGCTGAGCTGGAGCCCGGTGACGAACGTCCCGGCGGCCTCGCTCGCCCACTTGACCAGGTAGCCCGAGGCGGCACCCGACACCGCGCCCCAGAAGGCCGCGCCGAGCAGGGCGCCCCAGGTGTCCGGGTCCCCGAAGGACGCGTGGTCGAAGGCCGCGTTCATCGCTTCGGTGACGAACGCGCCGGTCGCGCCTCCGACGCCCAGGCAGACGGGGGCGGCGAGCGGAGCCCCGGGAGCCGTGAGGGCGAGGCAGATGGCGCTCGCCCCGATGCTCACGGCCCAGCCGACCCCGTTCGCGATGAACTTCTGCCACCACGTGGCGCTCGTGCCGACCTCTGCCGTGGGCAGGACGAGGACGATGCTGTCGCCCGTGGCCGTGATCCGGCCGTCGTAGTCACCGGCGTCGGTCGCCGGGTAGAGCCCCACCGCGTTGTCCCGCGCGTGGTCGTAGAGCGCCTGGGCGAGGGTGTGCCCGGAGTCCTGATCGGCCTGGACGGCTGCTACCGCGTCCCGGGCCAGGGCGCGGGTCTCGTCGCGGCGCTCGGGCACGTCGTAGTCGAAGGCGACGACGAGGTCGCTGTCGCTGTGGGCGAGCGTGCGCAGTGAACCGGCGTCCCCGGCGCAACCCATGCGGATGCTCATGGCCGGGGCGTCGGCCGTGGCCTCGAACGAGGTGGCGTGCGCCGCGCACGCCGCGCCGGTGTCCTGTTCGCTCGCAGCGGTCGCCGACGCGGGGCCCGCCCCGAGCGCGGAACCGGTCACCACCATGGCCAGAGTGAGCAGCAGTACCACCAAGTGATCGGCGAGAGCACGGCGCGGGCCGACCCTGCGCCGTGTTCTCGCTGATCTGTGTAACGCACGCATCGTGAACCGTGTTTCCTTTCGGATCGTCAAGAGTGGCGCCGCCGGGGCAGAACGCTTGGCGGGGGCGCGTTCCTTCCTGACCACTGGTCTCCGCACACGCCCACCCTGCGCCGCAGCTCAGAGAGCGCACCGACCGGCGTCGTGATCATCATCGCTCCTCGGAGCGGGCGCCGGAACACTCTCACGGGAAGAAAGCACGGACTCCGTCGACGACTTGACCCCGATGACACGCGTCTGCCAGAAGATGTACCGGTCCCCGTTCGCCGACATGCCCGACAGCAGCCGCACGGCTCGCCTCTCCCAGCAGGACAACTACTTCGGCCGGCACGCCTGCGTCGGACGTCGCGGCGGTACCGCCCTTTGACTCAAGCCTGCGGGCGCTCCCCTACCACAGGGCTGTACCGGGGCCGCCCTTGTACGGGCCCTCGATCTCGGCGGTGATCCAACCGCCGTAGAAGTCACCCTCTTGCGCGCGCACGACCTCGCCGTCCACCGTGCACAGGTCGACAAGCGAGGGGTAGAAGGCGAGGTGGTCGGTGAGCCGTTCGTAGCCGCCCGCAGGACGGGGGTAGCTCCAGGCTGCGCGTCGGCGGATGTCGGGGCCGACGACCAAGTCCCAGTAGACCGCTCGCCCCTTCCACTCGCACCACGTGCTTCCGCGCGCCGTGACCAGCAGATCAGTGCGCACGTCCTCGGGAGGGAGATAGAAGACGGGCGGGTGCGAGGTCTCCAGTAGGCGCAGGGCCCGCCGGGTGTCGGCCACTTCGGTGTCCGCGCACATCACGCGGACGCGACGGCTGTCGGAGCGGATCGCGGGAGGTCTGGGGTAGTCCCACACGGACTCCGTCTGGGGCACGGGATGATCGGGCATAGTACGCCCCATTATGCGACCGCCTTCCGGCCCGCGTCTTCCGCCTCGTCTTCGCCGACCGGTGTGCGGCCCCGGAGCACTACCGGGCGTCCGCAGTGCGTTGCTCGGATGGCCCAGTGCCACCGCGTACTGAGGGCCTTCCGGCCGACACGCCCGGACCGAACGGGTGGCCTCCGTGATCGTTTCCGCCAGGTCCTCGAGGCTGCCGGCCGGGTCTGCCCGGGCGCGTAACGCCGTGGCCGGGTTGTTGGCGTGCGCCGCCAGGTGCTCGCCAGCCGACGAAGCGTGGCGCGTGCCACTTACGCGGTGGGGGCGGAATTTCTCATGTCCGCGGGCGCCCCCCTGGAGTCATTCAGAGATCCGCGGTGTGCCCGCTGCGGTGACTACGCGTCACGGTCATGCCGCAGGGCCTGGATGAGCCAGGGGTACACCGGAACCAGGTTCGGTACTACCTGCCAGCCGTTGACGAGCCACACCAGCCGCCAGTACTGGTCCACCCGGGGATCGTGCGCCTCTTCGAACTGCTGGGCCATCCAATCTCGAAATTCCGTGTCAGGGGTGCGCGCGAGCGCCTCGGCAAAGCGGTGCACGAGGTCGTCGATGACGGGTGTAGCTCTGTCGCCGAGCGGGTCGATGCCCGACTGCATGGCCTCGGTCACCTTCTGCCGGGTGAACTCCATCAGTTCCGCGCCGGCATCGCATTCGATGTCGAGCGGACGCCCGGCGGCCTGACGTACGGCCGTCCGGCGCATCCGGGCACGGAAATCCTCGTCCCCGACCAGCTCGGCAAGTTCCACCCACGCAGCGACCTGCTCGCTGGTCGGATCACCGGGGAGGTCAGGAGCGGCAGCGCGCATCATGGCCACCGCGGACGGGTCGGCATCCACTGTGCCGAAGGTGCCGTCCACGAAATCGTCGATCAGCCGTCGGCGTTCCTCGCCGGACAGCTGTGTGAGCCTGTGCATGAGTGTGGTCTCCTCGGGACTGGCCTCGCGTCTGGCCAGGACTCGCAGAACGCTCCGACGCAGTTGCAGCACCCGGATCTGGACGTCTATGGCGTCGGCGTGCGCCGCGGAGACCTCTGAGACCGAGAGCTCGCATCTCAGTACCCGTTGAATCGTCGCCAGCTCCATGCCGAGCTCGCGCAGTGTGCAGAGGAGTTGCAGACGAACCAGTGCGTCGGGGTCGTAGAGCCGGTAGCCGGCGGGGCTACGGGTGGTTGGCGCTACCACCCCCGAATCGGAGTAGAACCGGATGGTCCTCACAGACAAGCCGGTCCGCCGGGAAAGCTCCCCGATCGAGTAAAGGGTCGTAACGTCCATGTCCCCCACTCTGCTGTCTCCAGTCACTGGAGACTCAAGGCCATTTCCAGGCAGGTCCCCGACTACGAGACCTCCTGCGAGGCGCTGAAGCACGCGCCCCGTTCAATCCGCTGCCCGCAGGAGGACAGGGGCACGCCTTGCAGGTGCTGGGCGAGCGACGACACGCCTCAACGCCCGGCGCACACCCGGCCGGTGGACCGATCGGGTTCGGGTGCGTCAGGCCCCGGCCTTCTGCTCGTCGGCTCCCTCCTCCTCGGCGGTGGCACTCCGGGGCTGAGCGGCCAGACCGGAGGCCGGGCGGCGGACGACCAGTCTGCTCACCGTGTACGACATCTCCGAGGTCTCCCGGCGGGGCGGCGGATGGTAGCGCCCGCCGCACACGGACAGATTGACGATGAGGTACGCGTGCCAGTTGCGTCCGGTGCCGCGCTGGTCCGCGAAGACCCGTCTGCCGTTGACCCACCAGACCACCGAGCGGGCGCCGAACTCGGTGCGCAGGTCGGCCCAGGCGCCGGGGCTGATCATGTCGTCGCGGAAGTAGCGGTTGCTGCCGCGTACGTGGTTGGTGAACTCCAGCAGGTCGGGGTTGTCGGGGTGGTACTCGAAGACGTCGACCTCCTGGCCGCCGTCCCGCCAGGTCCAGATGGCGGGCCACGCGCCGATCTCGCGGGGCAGCCGGACGCGCGCCTCCAGGATGTCGCCGGTGCGGACCTCGAAGCCGTCCCGGCTTCCCTCGGTGGTGAGCAGTCCGGTGTTCCACCGGCCGTCCGGTCTGCGCCTGGCCCGGAAGACGCCCGAGCGGCTG
Organism: Streptomyces recifensis; assembly: GCF_002154615.1. NCBI lineage: Bacteria > Bacillati > Actinomycetota > Actinomycetes > Kitasatosporales > Streptomycetaceae > Streptomyces > Streptomyces recifensis. Next base: position 9 of record NZ_MUNH01000417.1, on the reverse strand, counting down.
AAGGCGGGG
>NZ_MUNH01000416.1:0-5575 GCF_002154615.1 Streptomyces recifensis | reverse complement strand
CCGCTTCACTCGGGCGACCCGCATCGCCCGCCCCCCCCCCCGGAACCCCACCGGGGCGCGGCCGCATGGGGGCTTCACGCCCGAATGCGCCCCGCGACGGCGCACCCTGCCGCTGCACAGGGGCCACCGGCGAGCCCGTGTCCCCGCCAGGGGCCGCGGGGTTGTCGCCTCACGCCCCCACGGCGCCCTCGACCGCGAACAACTGCCGCTCCACATGGTCCAGCGCCAGCCGCAGCGCGCCCGTGGCCACCACCGCCTCGCCCAGCAGGGACAGCGCCACGGCCGGGGGCCGCAGACAGTAGCGGGCCAGTTCGCGGCGGAGCGGGTCGAGAACCCCGTCCAGGCCGGCCGCCCAGCCGCCGACCACCACCAGCTCCGGATCGAGCGCCAGCACCAGCGCGGCCACGTCGTGCACCAGCCGCTGGATGAAGCGTTCCACCGCCGCCAGCGCCGAGCCGTCGCCCTCCCGCGCCAGCGCGAAGACCTCGGTGACCGCCTGCTCGTCCAGCGGCGGCAGCGGCTCGTCCGTGGTGGACAGCAGGGCCTCCGGAGTCGCCTCCCGGCCCAGCAGATGCAGCGCGCCGATCTCCCCGGCCGCCCCGCCGTGCCCCCGGTGCAGCCGGCCGCCGATCAGCGAGCCCGCGCCCGGGCTCAGCCCGGCCAGCACGAACACCACGTCGTCGGTGTCCTTCGCCGCGCCCTGCCAGTGCTCGGCCACGGCGGCCACGTTGGCGTCGTTCTCCACCAGCACCGGGCACCGGAAGGAGCGGCTGAGCCGCTCGCCCAGGTGGAGCCCGGTCCACTGGGGCAGCGCGGTGCCCAGGCGAACCGTTCCGTCGGCCTCCACGATGCCCGGAGTGCCGACGCCCACCGCGCGCAGCGAGCCCCGCGGGACGCCGGTGCGGCGCAGCAGCTCGGCGACCGTGCCGCGCAGCCGCTCCAGCCGCTCGTCGGCCGGCGCCTTCTCGTCGACGTCGCGGGTCTGCGTGCCCAGCACCCGCCCGTCCAGGTCGGAGACGACCGCGACCACCCGGTGCGCGCCGATCTCCAGCCCCAGCAGATGCCCCGCCTCGGCCCGGAACCGGAACCGGCGCGCGGGCCGCCCCTGACGGCGGGCGGTACCCTCCTCGGCCGCCCGCTCCACCACCAGACCCGCCTCGGCCAGGCCCTCCACGACCCCCTCGACGGTCGGCCGGGACAGCCCGGTGGCCCGGGTGATCTCCGTGAGCGTCGCGCAGTCGGTGTCGCGCAGCGCGCGCAGCACCACCGCGGAGTTGATCCTCCGCAGCAGCGAGGGATCGCCACCGGTCAACTGCCCCACGGTCCGTCCTCCCAGCTCGCGGGCGTGTGTGGGGCGGATCGTACTCGGCCCCGACCACCCCGGCGAGGGCCGGGCGGTCACCGGGGCGCGACGAAGCCCGACTCGTAGGCGGCGATCACCGCCTGGGTGCGGTCGCGCGCACCCAACTTGGCGAGCACGGCGCTCACATGCGACTTCACCGTCTCCGCCCCGACGACCAGTCCGGCGGCTATCTCCGCGTTGGTCAGCCCGCGCGCCATCAGCCGCAGCACCTCCGCCTCGCGCTCGGTCAGCCGCGCCTTCGCCAGCGCTTCGGCGTCCGCCCGGCCCGCGCCGTACCGGGCCGCCAACTGCCGTACCGACACCGGGAACAGCAGCGAGTCGCCCGCCGCGACCAGCCGTACCGCGTGCACGATCTCCTCCGGGCGGGACCGCTTCAGCAGGAACCCGTCCGCACCCGCGCGCAGCGCCTCGTAGACGTACTCGTCGTTCGTCGGAGACCTCGCCTCCGGAGCCGTCGGCTACCTGCCCGACCGGGCGGGCCAACTCGCCCTGCACAGTGCCCCCGAGGGCCCGCTCGGCCCCTGGACGGGGCTCGCGGTCACCGCACTGTGGGCGGGGGCGGCACTGGGCGCGGGCGCCTGGTGCGTGCGGCTGCGGGACGCCTGACGCGCCTGACGCGCCGCCAATTGTCAGTGGCGGAGGCTTTACTGGAGCGCATGGACGTCGTCGCACGGCACCTCGCCGCCATCGACCGGCTCCGCACGCGGGACCTCCCGGCGGGCGGGGCCGGTCACCACACCGTGGAACTGGGGACCGGCCATGGGCCGAGACCCGCCGCGGACGACGTCCACGCCCTGCGCGAGGCGATAGCCCAGCACCTGGGCGCCCGCTGGGGCGAGGCACCCCCCTGGGGCCAGCTCACCCTCCGCCTGCGCCTCGCCCGCGGCGAGGAGATACCCGAGCCCTGGGCCACGCTCTGCCTGCGCACCGACGAACTCGACGTCTGGCAGGCGGAGGAGGTGTGGCTCGCCGTCGGCGTGGCCGACCGGGACGAGGCCCACGAGACACGCCTCCTCGCCACGGTGACCCGTACGGCCCCACCCTAGTCTCCGGCCGCCTCCCGCAGCCGGGCGAACTCCTCCGCCATGCCCGCAGCCGTCCAGTGAGCGTTCAGGCCGCTCGGATTGGGCAGCACCCAGACGCGGGTGTCGCCGAACGTGCGGTCCTGCGGGCCCACTCGGGCCTTGCGGTCGCCGAAGGCCGCCCGGTACGCGGTCACGCCGACCACGGCCAGCCAGCGCGGCGCGTACCGCTCCACCTTGGCGGCCAGCACCCGGCCGCCCTCGACGTACTCCTCGGGCGACAGCTCGTCCGCGCGGGCCGACGCCCTGGCCACCACGTTGGTGATGCCGAGGCCGTAGGAGAGCAGCTCACGCTCCTCGGCGGGCTTCAGCCGGCGCGGGGTGAAGCCGGAGCGGTGCAGCACCGGCCAGAAGCGGTTGCCGGGACGCGCGAAGTGGTGGCCGGTGGCCGCCGACATCAGGCCCGGGTTGATGCCGCAGAACAGGACATGGAGGCCGTCCGCGATCACGTCGGGCACGAGACGGTCGCGGGCGGCCTCCAGTTCCGCCTGGGTCAGGGGGCTCAGAGGATCGCTCCGGGCGTGTAACCGGCCGCCTCCGGGCGCTGCTTGGCGATCTCCTCGATCCGGCCCACGACCACGCCGACCTGGTCGGCGGCCGCACCGGTGAAGGACAGCTTGTCGGCCATCAGCGCGGCCAGCTGCTCGCGGTCCAGCGGCAGTCGGTCGTCGGCGGCGAGCTTGTCCAGCAGGTCGTTGCGCTCGGCGCCCTGCTCGCGCATGGCGAGGGCGGTGGCCACCGCGTTCTCCTTGATCGCCTCGTGCGCGACCTCGCGGCCCACGCCCGCGCGCACCGCGCCCATCAGCACCTTGGTGGTGGCCAGGAACGGCAGGTAGCGGTCCAGCTCGCGGGCGACGACGGCCGGGAAGGCGCCGAACTCGTCCAGCACCGTCAGGAATGTCTCCAGTAGGCCGTCCAGCGCGAAGAACGCGTCCGGCAGCGCGACCCGGCGCACCACCGAGCAGGACACGTCGCCCTCGTTCCACTGGTCGCCCGCCAGCTCGCCGGTCATCGAGGCGTAACCGCGCAGGATCACCATCAGGCCGTTGACGCGCTCGCAGGAGCGGGTGTTCATCTTGTGCGGCATCGCGGACGAGCCGACCTGGCCCGGCTTGAAGCCCTCGGTGACCAGCTCGTGCCCGGCCATCAGCCGGACCGTCTTGGCCAGCGAGGACGGCGCCGCCGCCAGCTGCACCAGCGCGGTGACGACCTCGTAGTCCAGCGAGCGGGGGTAGACCTGCCCGACCGAGGTGAACGCCTGGCCGAAGCCCAGGTGATGGGCGATGCGCCGCTCCAGCTCGGCCAGCTTGGCCGCGTCCCCGCCCAGCAGGTCCAGCATGTCCTGCGCGGTGCCGACCGGGCCCTTGATGCCGCGCAGCGGGTAGCGGCCCAGCAGCTCCTCGACCCGGCCGTAGGCCACCAGCAGCTCGTCGGCGGCGGTGGCGAAGCGCTTGCCCAGGGTGGTGGCCTGTGCGGCCACGTTGTGCGACCGCCCGGCCATGACCAGCTCGGCGTACTCGCCGGACAGCCTGCCGAGGCGGGCCAGCACGGCCACCGTGCGGTCGCGGACCAGTTCCAGCGAGAGCCGGATCTGGAGCTGCTCGACGTTCTCGGTGAGGTCGCGCGAGGTCATGCCCTTGTGGACGTGCTCGTGCCCGGCGAGGTCGTTGAACTCCTCGATCCGCGCCTTCACGTCGTGCCGGGTGACCTTCTCGCGCTCGGCGATGGAGGCCAGGTCCACGGTGTCCAGGACGCGCTCGTAGTCGGCGATCGCCTCGTCCGGCACCTCGATGCCCAGGTCCTTCTGGGCGCGCAGCACGGCGAGCCAGAGCTGCCGCTCCAGCCTCACCTTCTGCTCGGGCGACCAGAGCGTGGCGAGCTCGGCGGAGGCGTACCGTCCGGCGAGGACGTTGGGGATGCGGGGCTTGGCGGGCGCTGAAGTCACGTGTACGGATTGTACTGGCGATTCGTGCAGGCCAGCGCCATGGGGTGGCTCGGAGGAAGCTACAAGGCGCGCGGAGCGGGCACCGGAGCCGGATTCCCTACTCTTGCGGTATGCGCATGCGTCCTACGTTGAGCTGGACCCCGAGCGGCGAACTGCCGCCGGGCATCACCGACCCGGAGCCGGTCGCCGAGGCGCTGGGCGCGGGCGGGGTGCTCGTACTCAGCGGGGCGGGCATCTCGACCGAGTCCGGCATCCCCGACTACCGGGGCGAGGGCGGCAGCCTGAGCCGGCACACCCCGATGACCTACCAGGACTTCACCGGCGGGGCCCCGGCCCGGCGCCGGTACTGGGCCCGCAGCCACCTCGGCTGGCGCACCTTCGGCCGGGCCCGCCCCAACGCCGGGCACCGGGCGGTGGCCGCGTTCGGGCGGCACGGCCTGCTCTCCGGCGTCATCACCCAGAACGTCGACGGCCTGCACCAGGCGGCCGGGAGCGAGGCTGTCGTGGAACTCCACGGCAGCCTGGACCGGGTCGTCTGCCTCTCCTGCGGCGACGTCAGCGCCCGCCGGGTACTCGCCGAGCGGCTGGAGGAGGCGAATCCGGGGTTCGACCCGGTGGCCGCAGGCATCAACCCGGACGGCGACGCCGACCTCACCGACGACCAGGTCGGGGACTTCCGTGTGGTGCCCTGCGCGGTCTGCGGCGGCATCCTCAAGCCGGACGTGGTCTTCTTCGGCGAGGCCGTCCCGCCGGCCCGGGTCGCGCACTGCCGCGCCCTGGTCCGCGAGGCGGCCACGCTGCTGGTCCTCGGCTCCTCGCTGACGGTGATGTCCGGCCTCCGCTTCGTCCGCCAGGCGGCCGAGGCAGGCAAGCCGGTGCTCATCGTGAACCTGGCCCCCACCCGAGGTGACGTCCACGCCCGCGCGCGGGTCGCCCTCCCCCTGGGGCCGGCCCTCACCACCGTCGCCGGCCGGCTCGGGGTGTCCCTGGAGGGTGACGACTCCCGCGTCGGATGACCGGTGCTACGCCGGGCCCTCCTGCGCCAGCTCGTACGGGAGCAGGTCCGGGCGCTTGGCCGGGAGACCGTCGCCGGAGGAGCGGCCGGTGAGGCGGCGGGCTATCCAGGGGAGCAGGTACTGGCGGGTGAAACGGACGTCCGCGACCCGGCGGGCCCGCCAGCCGGGT
>NZ_MUNH01000040.1:9866-10182 GCF_002154615.1 Streptomyces recifensis | reverse complement strand
GGCGGCCGGGGGGTGGAAGACGATCGGCGGGACCGGCGCAGCACCGACCGCCTCGTGCGCGCCGTACACCTCCGACTCGCACTCGCGTTCGGTAGACATGATCGTCGAATTGTAGGGAGGCGGACGCGCCCCGAACACCCCTTCGCGAAACCCATGCAAACCGACGCGTCCCACGTGGTGGAGAACACACGCGCCACCCCTCCGGGGGCCGTAAGCTCGCGGGCATGCAGGTGATCCAGTCGACCAAGCTCGCCAACGTCTGTTACGAGATCCGGGGCCCGGTGCTCGAGGAGGCGATGCGACTGGAGGCGGCCGG
>NZ_MUNH01000040.1:0-9848 GCF_002154615.1 Streptomyces recifensis | reverse complement strand
GGCAACGGCGTCTCCGAGCTGATCGTGATGGCCATGCAGGCCCTGCTCGACGACGGCGACGAGGTCCTCGTACCCGCTCCGGACTACCCCCTGTGGACGGCGGCCGTCTCGCTGTCCGGCGGCACCGCGGTGCACTACCGGTGCGACGAGCAGGCCGACTGGATGCCCGACCTCGCGGACATCGAGCGCAAGATCACCGACCGCACCAAGGCCCTGGTGATCATCAACCCGAACAACCCCACGGGCGCGGTCTACGACGAGGCGATGCTCAAGGGCCTGACCGACCTGGCCCGCCGCCACAACCTGCTGGTCTGCTCCGACGAGATCTACGACAAGATCCTCTACGACGGCGCCGTCCACACCCCCACCGCCAAGGTCGCCCCCGACCTGCTCACCCTCACCTTCAACGGCATGTCGAAGGCGTACCGGGTGGCCGGCTACCGGGTCGGCTGGATGGCCGTCTCCGGCCCGCGCGCGCACGCCGACTCCTATCTGGAGGGCCTGACGATCCTGGCCAACATGAGGCTGTGCGCCAACATGCCGGGCCAGCACGGCGTGGTCGCGGCGCTCAGCGGCCGCCAGACGATCAACGACCTGGTGCTGCCGGGCGGCCGGCTGAAGGAGCAGATGGATACGGCGTACGAGCTGCTCACGCGGATTCCGGGCGTGAGCTGCGTACGGCCCAAGGGCGCGCTCTACCTCTTCCCGCGCCTGGACCCGAAGGTCTTCAAGGTCAAGGACGACCGGCGGCTCGTACTGGACCTGCTGCGCCAGGAGAAGATCATGGTGGTCCAGGGCACCGGCTTCAACTGGCCCGAGCCGGACCACTTCCGGGTCGTCACCCTGCCCAACGTGGCCGATCTGACGGACGCGGTGACCCGGATCGGAACCTTCCTGGACGGCTACGGCCAGCCGTAGGACTGACTCGACTCAACTTTAGACTCAATCCAAGCTAGGATGGTTTCCTGTCAGCGCAGAGGAGGCCGTCCCATGTACGAACCGATCCGCACCAAGTCGGTCCACAGCACCCCGGCGGCCCCGGACTTCCCGCACCGCTCCCGCGACGAGGAGCTGGACATCCAGCTGGCCGGACACCTCGCCGCCTTGCTCGCCGTCACCGACGAGCTGCGCGGTCCGGCCGCCGGCCCCGAGCTGGATGCGGCCGCCGAGCGGCTCGCCGCCGAGGTCGCCCGGCTGCGCGGCGGCCGGGCCCCGGTACGGGCGACGCCGGGAACGGCCGCCGATCGGGCTCCGCTGCACCGCCGGGCGCTCACCCTCGCGGGCCGCGCCCTGGTCGTCGCCGCCTCCCGCGCGGACACGGCGGCCGCCATCCTGGCCGCCGAGCGGATGGACGCCCACAAGGCGGCCCTGGCCGCGCCGAGGGAACTCAGCGCGGCCCACTGACCCCGCTCAGCCGAGGCGCTCCACCAGCGCCCGGTACTGGTCCCACAGCTCCTTGGGCGTGTGATCGCCGAAGGTCTCCAGGTGCCCGGGCACCAGGGACGCCTCCTCGCGCCAGACCTCCTCGTCGACGGTGAGCAGAAAGTCCAGCTCGGCGTCGGTGAGGTCCAGGCCCTCGGTGTCCAGGGAACCCTTGGCCGGCAGCACGCCGATGGCGGTCTCCACGCCCTCGGCGCGGCCGTCCAGGCGGTCCACGATCCACTTCAGGACGCGGCTGTTCTCACCGAAGCCCGGCCAGACGAACCTGCCCTCGCCGTCCTTGCGGAACCAGTTGACGTAGTAGATCCGGGGCAGCTTCTCCGGGTCCTTGTCCTTGGCCACGTCGATCCAGTGGGCCATGTAGTCGCCCATGTTGTAGCCGCAGAACGGCAGCATGGCGAAGGGGTCGCGGCGCAGCTCGCCGACCTTGCCCTCGGCGGCGGCGGTCTTCTCGCTGGCGACGTTGGCACCCAGGAACACCCCGTGGTTCCAGTCGAAGGACTCGGTCACCAGCGGGACGGCGCTGGCCCGGCGGCCGCCGAAGAGGATCGCGGAGATCGGCACCCCGCGCGGGTCCTCCCACTCGGGCGCGATGATCGGGCACTGGTCGGCGGGGACCGTGAAGCGGGCGTTGGGGTGGGCGGCCGGGGTGCCGGACTCCGGCGTCCAGTCGTTGCCCTTCCAGTCGGTCAGGTGCGCGGGCTGCTCCTCGGTCATGCCCTCCCACCACACGTCGCCGTCGTCGGTGAGGGCGACGTTGGTGAAGACCGCGTTGCCCCACAGGGTCTTCATCGCGTTGGCGTTGGTGTGCTCACCGGTGCCGGGCGCGACGCCGAAGAACCCGGCCTCGGGGTTGATCGCGTACAGCCGGCCGTCCTCGCCGAAGCGCATCCAGGCGATGTCGTCGCCGATGGTCTCCACGCTCCAGCCGGAGACGGTGGGCTCCAGCATGGCGAGGTTGGTCTTGCCGCAGGCGGAGGGGAAGGCGGCGGCGACGTACTTGGACTCGCCGTGCGGCGGCGTGAGCTTGAGGATCAGCATGTGCTCGGCCAGCCAGCCCTCGTCGCGGGCCATGACGGAGGCGATGCGCAGGGCGTAGCACTTCTTGCCGAGCAGCGCGTTGCCGCCGTAGCCGGAGCCGTAGGACCAGATCTCGCGGGACTCGGGGAAGTGCGAGATGTACTTGGTGGGGTTGCAGGGCCACGGCACGTCCTGCTCGCCCTCCGCCAGCGGGGCGCCCAGGGTGTGCACGGCCTTGACGAACTCGCCGTCCTCGCCCAGCTGCTCCAGCACGGCGCTGCCCATGCGGGTCATGGTGCGCATCGAGGCGGCGACGTAGGCGGAGTCGGTGATCTCCACGCCGAGCGCGGAGAGCGGGGAGCCGAGCGGGCCCATGCAGAAGGGCACGACGTACATCGTGCGGCCGCGCATCGAGCCCCGGAACAGGCCGCCCTCCCCGCCGGACCCCTGGAAGATCTCCCGCATCTCGGCGGGGTCCTTCCAGTGGTTGGTCGGGCCCGCGTCGGCCTCCTTCTCGGAACAGATGAAGGTCCGGTCCTCGACCCGCGCGACGTCGGTCGGGTCGGAGGCCGCGTGGTACGAGTGCGGACGCTTGACCGGGTCGAGCCGGGTGAAGGTGCCCTTGGCGACGAGCTCCTCGCACAGGCGCTCGTACTCGGCCTCGGAGCCGTCGCACCAGACCACGTTGTCCGGCTGGGTCAGTTCGGCGATCTCGTCGACCCACGAGATCAGTTCCTGATGGGTGGTCGGGATGACGGTGGGAGCCGCGTTGTCGCGCGCCACGATCGCTCCTAAGTGAGGGTTTATGGCCCTGGGTGAGGGATTTCTCGGCCCCTTGGGGGCTGCGGCCCGGATGCCAGGCGGCAACCCCGGTCAGGGTCGACGCTCATCCGGTACCGACCGCACTCATTTGATCATCCGATGTGAGTGCGCATATGTCCAGAGGGCGTCACAGGTGAGCGAGTACCCCCGAAACGGCGTGTTCCGCGTCCGCCCTGCTGACCTGCGCACCTCTTTACGCCCACCTGGCCCACACATGGCGAATTCTTTGCGCGCGCGACCGACGGCGGGCGTGAGACGATGGATCTTGGTAGGGGCGTGAGCTCGGCCACCCACCCAGCGGGACTGATTCGTAACTTACGGTTCCGTAGGTACGATGCGGTTCATGACTGCGTCCGTTTCCGCCGCGCTCAACCTGCCGGACCCCGTGAAGCCCCGGCTCCGTGGCTGGCTGCACCTGGGCATGTTCCCGGCCGCACTCATCGCCGGCCTGGTACTCACCGCACTGGCCGACTCCACCCGCGGCCGTATCGCGTGCGGTATCTACGCCCTGACGGCATGTCTGCTCTTCGGTGTCAGCGCGCTGTACCACCGGGGCAACTGGAGCCCTCGGGCCGACCGCATCCTGCGCCGCCTCGACCACTCCAACATCTTCCTGATCATCGCCGGCACCTACACCCCGCTCACCCTGCTGCTCCTGCCGGGCAGCAAGGGGCAGTGGCTGCTGTGGGGCATCTGGGCGGCCGCCCTCGCCGGGATCGCCTTCCGCGTCTTCTGGGTCGGCGCGCCCCGCTGGCTGTACACCCCGTGCTACATCGCCATGGGCTGGGCCGCCGTCTTCTTCCTGCCCGACTTCATGCGCACCGGCGGCGTCGTCGTCCTGGTCCTGGTGGTCGTCGGCGGCCTGTTGTACAGCGCCGGAGGCGTGGTCTACGGCATCAAGAAACCGAACCCCTCACCGCGCTGGTTCGGCTTCCACGAGGTCTTCCACTCCCTCACGGTGGCCGCGTTCATCGTGCACTACATCGGCATCTCGCTGGTGGCCTACCAGCACGCCTGAAGGCCGTACGGGCGCGTGCCATCCTGACCGGGTGAACGGACCCGTGATCCACCTCGAAGTCGCCCCGGACCTGCACCTGTTCGTGCCGCACGCCCACCGCGCGGGCCCCGCCGAACTCGGCACCGACGGTGTCTCCTCCCTCGGCCATGCCGTGGAGTCCCTCGGCATCCCGCTGACCGAGGTCGGCACCCTCACCGTGGACGGCCGCGAGGTCCCCCGCTCCCACGTACCGGCCGACGGCGAGTCCGTCCACGTCGGCCCGGTCCCCCGCCCCCAGCGGGTGCCCGGCGCCCCCCTGCGCTTCCTGCTCGACGTGCACCTGGGCACCCTGGCCCGCCGGATGCGCCTGCTCGGCGTGGACACGGCGTACGAGTCCACCGACATCGGCGACCCGGCGCTCGCCGCGCGTTCGGCCGCCGAGCGCCGGGTCCTGCTCAGCCGGGACCGGGGTCTGCTGCGCCGCCGGGAGCTGTGGGCCGGGGCGTACATGTACAGCACCCGGCCCGAGCAGCAGCTCCGGGACGTGCTGGAGCGGTTCGCCCCGGAGCTGGCCCCCTGGTCCCGCTGCACCGCCTGCAACGGCCCGCTGCGTCCGGCCACCAAGTCCCAGGTGGCCGACCGGCTCCAGGCCGGCACGCGCGACACGTACGACGTGTTCGCGGCGTGCGGGGAGTGCGGCCGTGCCTACTGGAAGGGGGCGCACCACGAGCAGTTGGAGGCGATCGTGGCGGAGGCGGAGCGGTTCCGGTCCGAACTGGGCTAGTCCTTACCGGCGCCGTCAGTTCTTGTGCCGTCAGTTCCCGGCGCCGTCAGTTCTTGGTGCCGTCCACGATGACCGGGGTGCCGCCGGAGCCGCTGCCGCAGGGGACGGCGTACACCGGGTGGGCCTTGGCGGCCTCGCGGTAGGCGTCCAGGCACTGGTTGTAGAGCACCTTGTCGCTGAGGGAGCGCTCCAGGATCTTGTTGGCGCGGGCGTTGCCCTCGGCCTCGATCCGCTTGCGCTCGGCCTCCGCCTTGGCGGTGCGCGCGGCCTCGACGGCGCGCTCGGTGGCCTGCTCCTGCTGGATCTTCTTGTCGATCTGGCCCTGCAACTGCTTCGACGGCCGCACGTTGCGCAGGTTGACGGTGGTCACGTCGATCCCGCGCGGCGCCAGCCGCTCCTTCACCTGGTGCTCGATCTCCGCGCTGATCCGCTCGCGGGCGGAGGCGTACCCCTCCTCGCTGGTGTGCCGGGCGAAGACGTTGCGGATGATCTCGCGGCTGTCGGGCAGCACCAGCCGCTCCTGCACCGCGTCCTCACTGCCCGCCAGCCGGTACAGCTCGACCGCCTTGCGCGGGACGACGGCCCACTTGATGGTGACGTCCGCGTACAGCACCCCGCCCTGCGAGGAGCGCACCTCCACCCGGTCCTCGCCGCCCAGGTCGAGGTCGACCGGCCGGGTGGAGAAGGAGGTGACGTCGGTGAACGGCGACTTCAGGTGCATGCCGGAGGTCAGCGGGGTGCCGACCCGGCCGAAGGTCACCGGGACGCCGACCTCATAGGCGCTCACCACATGAAGACAGGCGAACAGGCCGGCCAGGACCCCGCCCAGGGCGCCGATCGCGGCCCCGATCTTCCAGCCGGCCTCGGCTCTGCCGCGTCCGACGAGGAAGAGGACGACGGCCGCTATGAGCAGCAGTATGGACAGCACGAACACGGGCTTCCCCCCACAGGATGCGCCACCCCGTCCGGGCGGCGGGCAGCGCATCGTAACGGGCGCGGGTGTCCGGGAAGTAGCCGTGCGGGGTGCCGGGTTCGGTCAGTTGCCGTCCAGCGCCGCGCGCAGCGCGCCGGGGTCGGTGACCGGGGCCTCGCAGGTGAAGTTCCGGCAGACGTACGCGGCCGGGGCGCCGCCCACCAGGGGGCGGTGGGCGAGCAGGGGGAACTCCTCCCCGTCCGGGGTACCGACCGCGACGACCGCGCCGGGGGCACGCGCGAGGAGGGCCGTGCGGTGCAGGGCCGCGGTGCGCCCGTCACTGAGGGACGGGCCTACGACGGCGACCTCGCGGGGTCCGTCTAGCAGCGCCTCGGCGGCGGCCAGGCCCCAGCCGACGAACCGCGGCACCCGCGGCCCGAGCGCCTTGACCACGCCGAGGGCCCGCTCGGCGGCGGTCCGGTGGGCGTCGGAACCGGTGTGCGCGGCGTAGGACAGCAGGGCGGCGGCCGCGGCGGACCAGCCGGAGGGGGTCGCGTTGTCGGTCGGGTCCTGCGGGCGGCGGATGAGCTGCTCGGCGTCGGAGGCGGTGTCGTACAGCGCACCGCTCTCCGGGTCGGTGAAGCGGGTCATGATCTGGTCGAGGAGCAGCCCGGCGAAGTCCAGCCAGACGCCCTCGCCGGTGACGGAGGCCAGCGCGAGGAAGCCCTCGGCGACGTCGGCGTAGTCCTCCAGCACCCCGGAGTTGGCCCCGGCCCGGCCGTCGCGGCTGGTCCGGGTGAGGTGGCCGTGCTCGTCGAGGTGGACCCGGACCAGGTGGTCGGCGGCGGCGACGGCGGCCTCGATCAGGTCGGGGCGGTCGAAGTAGGCGCCGGTCTCGGCGAGGGCGGCGACGGCGAGGCCGTTCCAGGCGGCAACGACCTTGTCGTCCCGGCCGGGCGCGGGGCGCCGGGACCGCTCGGCGAGCATCCGCTCCCTGACCGAGGCGATCCGCCCGGCATCGAACACCCGCTCCGCCTGCGGCAGTTGAAGCACCGACTGGCCGTGCTCGAAGGTGCCCTCACCGGTCACGCCGAAGTACTCGGCCGCGAGTTCGCCGTCCTCGTCTCCGAGCAGGGCGCGCAGGTGGTCGGGCGTCCAGACGTAGTACGCGCCCTCGACGTGCCTGCCGGTGCCGTCGTCGCTGTCGGCGTCCAGCGCGGAGGCGAACCCGCCCTCTTCGGTACCGAGTTCGGCGACGAGGAAGTCGGCGGTCTCCAGCGCGACGCGGCGGGCGAGGTCGGAGCCGGTGGTGCGCCAGAGGTGGGCGTAGACCCGGCAGAGCAGCGCGTTGTCGTACAGCATCTTCTCGAAGTGCGGCACGACCCAGTCGCGGTCCACGGAGTAGCGGGCGAAGCCGCCGCCGAGCTGGTCGTAGATGCCGCCGCGGGCCATGCGCTCGCAGGTGTCGCTCGCCATCTGGAGGGCGCCCTCGGAGCCGGTGCGGGCGTGGTGGCGGAGCAGGAACTCCAGCGCCATGGAGGGCGGGAACTTCGGCGCGCCGCCGAATCCGCCGCGCTGGGGGTCGTACTCGCGGGTGAGGCCGAGGAGGGCCTGCGCGAGTTCCTCCTCGCCGGGCACCCCGGCCGCCTGCCGGACGATCTCCCGCTGGGCGAGGTCCCGCGTGATCTTCCCGGCCACCTCGGTGACCTCGTCCCGCCGGCCCTCCCACGCCTGGTGCACCCCTTCCAGCACCTGCCCGAAGGAGGGCATGCCGTGCTGGGGGCGGGGCGGGAAGTAGGTGCCGAAGTAGAAGGGCTCGGCCTCCGGCGTCAGGAACACGGTCATCGGCCACCCGCCCTGCCCGGTCGCCGCCTGCACCGCCTCCATGTACACCGCGTCGACGTCGGGCCGCTCCTCCCGGTCGACCTTCACACTGACGAAGTTCTCGTTCAGGTAGTCGGCGGTGGCCTGATCCTCGAAGGACTCGTGCGCCATGACGTGACACCAGTGGCAGGCGGAGTACCCGACGCTCAGCAGGATCGGCACGTCCCTGCGCCGGGCCTCCTCGAACGCCTCCGGCCCCCAGGGATACCAGTCGACCGGGTTGTCAGCGTGCTGGAGCAGATACGGCGAGGTCACGTCGGCTAGCCGGTTCATACGATCCAGCCTCTCACAGGGGCCATCCCGAATCGGGGCACCCTGACAGCGCGGAGGAGCAGGACTCCTGGTCCGAGGACGCCAGGGCCGGGGTGGAATAAACGCCCCGCCGCAAGCCTCAGCAATGTAATAGGTACTGTCTTACACTGGGGGCATGAAGCCGACCCGATCCGGCACCACCGAGAACATCTCCGTGTCGATGCCTGCCGAGCTGGTCAGCGAGCTCCGCTCTCGAACCGGCCGCCGGGGACTGTCCAGTTACGTCACCGAAGCTGTCAGGCATCAGCTCGCCATGGACGGGCTGGCCGAGATCGTCGCGGCCCATGAGGAGGAGCACGGAGCGCTCACTGAGCAGGAGATCGAAGTCGCCCGACAAGAGCTGTTCGGAGACGAGAACACCGAGCGGGGCGCCGCGTGAAGGAGCGGCCGGCCCGCTCGCTGGTACTCGACTCCGAGGCGCTCTCCCTGCTTCTGCGCAACGATCGCCGGATGGCGGCTCGCATCGAGGCATCCCGCCAGGCCGGGATGCCCGTGCTCGTGTCCGCGCTGACCATTGTTGAAGCCGTACAGGGGAAGACCGACCTGGCGCGCTTGAGGTGGCTGCTCTCCCGGCTGCGGGTGGAACCGGTCAGCCAGGAGGACTCCCTGACCGCAGTGACATTGCTTCGGGACGCAGGTGGGCCGCACGGACACACGTACGCGATCGACGCTCTCGTTGCCGCCCTCGCGCTCCGCGCCCCCGCTCCCGTGATCGTTCTGACCTCCGACCGTGACGACTGGTCGAAGCTGTGCGGGAACCGCGTGATCATCAGAGAGGTATGAGCACCGCGAACGCCTCCGCGGGCGGGCAGTGAAGCCCGCAGGCCGGGAAAAAGGTCACGCGCGACGGATCGTCAGGCCGGCGAGGTGGTCGTCCAGCAGCTCCGTCTGCCGTTCGGGCGGGAACCGGGCCGGGTCGAGCAGGCTCTGCACCACGAGGCCGAGCACGAAGGCCTGGGTGCCGGCCGCGATGCGGTCCGGGTCGCCGGGAGGCAGTTCACCGAGGGCCTGGGCGGCGGCCACGCGTTCGGCGAGGCGGGCCCGGCCCTGCGCGTACTTCCGGGCATGGTCGGCGCCGATGGCCGGGTCGGCGAGGGCGGTGTCCCAGGAGGCGACCCAGACGCGGTTGCTGTCGGTGGCCTCGGGGGACAGCGGCAGGATGTCGAGCAACGCGTCCCGCAGTGCCGCGAGCCCCGGCCCGGTGGAGCGCCGGGGACGGGCGAGGGTGCGCTGTTCCAGCAGGTCGAGGGCGTACTCGACCAGGGCCCGCTTGGTCGGGAAGTAGTGGGTGAGCAGGCCGGTGGTCGCGCCGAGTTCGGCGGCCACCGCGCGCAGCGTCAGCCCGGCGAAGCCGCGCGTCGCCATGACCTGCCAGACCGCCGCGGAGACGTCCCGCCGCCGCGCTTCGTGATCTCCCTTGGTACGTGGCATGCCGCCACGGTACATTTCCGTAACACTTGTTATGCAAAGGGGAGGCCCTCATGTTCTCGCTGGCACTGCGCGACGGCGCCCGTCTCGCCCCGCTGGAGTCCTGGCACGCCGAGGAGTTCGCCCGGCATCTGGACCGCGCCCGCGAGCACATCCGTCCCTGGGTCGGCGCCGCGTTCGTCACCGCCGACGTGGCGGGCGCACGGGCCACCCTGGAGCGGTACGCCGCCCGCCAGGCCGTCGACGGC
>NZ_MUNH01000415.1:0-607 GCF_002154615.1 Streptomyces recifensis | reverse complement strand
CCCGAGGATCGGACACCCGGCCCCAAAGAGTGGATCTTGGTCAATTCCGGTGGAGAAGTCCCCAGTTGTGGATAACTCCGTCACCCACCCGAGCTACGCCCGCCCCATCCGAACGCGCTCGCCCCAGGGCCAAGCGCCGCAGGCACACCTCACCGAGGCGAAACCACGACCCCCAACAACCCGGGCCCCGTATGCGCCCCGATCACCGCTCCCACCTCACTGACATGCAACTCCGCCAGCCCGGGCACCCGTTCACGCAGCCGGTCCGCCAACACCCCGGCCCGCTCGGGCGCGGACAGATGGTGCACGGCGATGTCGACCTCCGCCCCAGCCGCCCGCTCCACCACGATCTCCTCCAGCCGGGCGATCGCCTTGGACGCCGTACGCACCTTCTCCAGCAGATCGATCCGCCCGTCCTCCAGCCGGAGCAGCGGTTTCACCGCGAGGGCGGAGCCGAGCAGGGCCTGGGCGGTGCCGATGCGGCCGCCCCTGCGGAGATAGTCGAGGGTGTCGACGTAGAAGTGGGCGGAGGTGCCCGCGGCGCGCTTCTCCGCGGCCGTGACCGCCTCGTCGACCGTGCCGTCGCCCTCCGCGGCCTCGGCGGCGG
>NZ_MUNH01000414.1:0-8337 GCF_002154615.1 Streptomyces recifensis | reverse complement strand
CGGATCGACGGCGCCGACCGCGGTCAGGACCTCCCTGGCCGCTGCCATCGCGCCGGCCGGCGGCGGGTCCAGGAGGGCGAGGCCGGTGGCGTCGGGGTCGCCCCAGCAGGACGCCTGGAGGGCGAAGGCGGTCAGGTCGGCGACCTTGATCTCCGGGGCCGGGAAGGCGGGGAGACGGGTGTCCTCGGCCTGGTCCCAGCAGCGGTAGACCACGCCGGGTGCCTCGCGCCCGGCCCGCCCCGCGCGCTGGGCTCCCGCCGCGCGGGAGGCTCGTACCGTCGCCAGGCCGCTCAGGCCGCGCGCGTGGTCCACGCGGGGCTCCCGCGCGAGCCCGGAGTCGACGACGACCCGGACGCCCGGCACGGTGAGGGAGGACTCGGCCACGGAGGTCGCCAGGACCACCCGGCGCCGCTCGCCGGGGGACAGCACCGCGTCCTGCACGGCGGCGGGGGCGCGGCCGTGCACCTGGAGCAGGTCGACATCGGAAAGCCGGCCCAGCTGCCCGGCCACCCGGGCGATCTCGCCGACTCCGGGCAGGAAGCACAGCACATCGCCGCTCTGCTCGGCGAGAGCCCGCCGTACGACCGAGGCCACGTGCGCGAGGAGGGCGGGGTCCACCCGCATCCCGTGCGGCGGCCGTACCGGACGCGCGGGCGGCGCCCAGATCACGTCCACGGGGTACGAGACCCCGGCCGCCTCGACCACCGGCGCACCGCCGAGCAGCCGGGCCCAGCCCCGGGCGTCGGTGGTCGCGGAGGCGGCCACCAGGCGGAGGTCGGGCCGGAGGGTCCCCCGTACGTCCCAGAGGAAGGCGGCGGCCGTATCGGCGTCGAGATGCCGTTCGTGGCACTCGTCGAGCACCACCACGTCGACACCGGTCAGCTCCTGGTCCCGCTGGAGCCGCTGGAGGAGGACACCGGTGGTCACGACCTCGACGCGGGTATGGGGCCCCACCACACGTTCGCCGCGAACGGTGTGGCCGACGCTCACCCCCGGCTTCTCGCCCACCAGCCAGGCCATCCGCCGCGCGGCGGCCCGCGCCGCGATCCGGCGAGGCTCGGCCACCACGACCCGCCGCGCCGGACCCCCGCCGACCAGCCCGGCCAGCACCAGCGGAACGAGTGTCGTCTTGCCGGTACCGGGCGGCGCCACCAGCACGGCGGTGCCCCGCTCGTCCAGCGCGGCGGTCAGGTCGGGCAGGGCGGAGCGCACGGGCAGCGCGGCGAGGGCGTCGTCACGGATCACGCCCCCAGTGTCGTACGCCGGGCGGTCAGTCCCGTTCGCAGACGAAGATCGCCGTACCCGGGATCAGGTTGCCGCGCAGCGGGGACCAGCCGCCCCACTCGGAGGTGTTCCAGGCCGGCCACTCCGGCTCCACCAGGTCCACCAGCCGGAACCCGGAGGACACGACGTCCCGCACCCGGTCACCGATCGTGCGGTGGTGCTCCACATAGACGGCGCGCCCGTCGTCGTCCTGCTCCACATAGGGAGTGCGGTCGAAGTAGGACGACGCCACCGACAGCCCCTCCGGACCCGGCTCGTCCGGGAACGCCCAGCGGATCGGGTGCGTCACCGAGAACACCAGCCGGCCGCCCGGCCGCAGCACCCGCCGCACCTCGCGCAGCACCAGCCGGGGATCGGCCACGAAGGGCAGCGCCCCGTACGCCGAGCACACCAGGTCGAAGGAGGCGTCCGCGAAGGGCAGCGCGCCCGCGTCCGCGCACACCAGCGGGAACGCGGAGCCGATGCGCAGCGCGTGCTGGAGCTGCCGGTGGGAGAGGTCGAGCGCGACCGGACGGGCCCCCTGGGCGGCCAGCCAGCGCGCGCACTGCGCCGCGCCCGCGCCGATCTCCAGCACGTCCCGGTCCTTCAGCTCCTCGGCCGGGCCGAGCAGCTCGGCCTCCACCTCGTCCAGCCCCTCCGGGCACCAGACGAAACGGTCGTCACCGAGGAAGGTGCCGTGCTCGACCTGGTACTCGTCGGCGTTCCGGTCCCACCAGCCGCGGTTGGCCCTGCTGCTCTCCGCGACCCCCGCGTCACGGCGGGTGGCTTCCGGCTCGGACCCCTCCGGGTCGTGCCCCACAGGCTCTTGGATGATCGGCTCCCTCGTCGTACTCTTCCGTCCAACCGGCCCGCCGGACGCGTGTCACGGAAGGGATCGCGCGGTCACGCGCGCCCAGTTGGGCGATTGTTCCGCCGGGTATGCGGCGATCCGTCCGCGGTGTGCGCCTTCGCGCATTGACCCTGCCCGGCTGCCCCCGTATGCTACAAGTTGCGCTGCGGGCCTGCGCACCTCAGACGTAGCAGGTCGCGCTCGCATCTGTATGTATCCCTCGGTTGTCGAGGCGCCACCGGGCACCCGGTGCTCTTGTGGCGCTTCCTTGGCTGTCCGGCTTCTGCAGAGCGAAACGGGCTCCCGGCGTAAGCAGTACCTACGACTTCAATGTCCGTACCGGAGCCCTTTCCCACATGACGAGCAGCACCGAGACCACCGCCACCACCCCGCAGGTTGCGGTCAACGACATCGGTAACGAGGAAGCCTTCCTCGCCGCGATCGACGAGACGATCAAGTACTTCAACGACGGCGACATCGTCGACGGCGTCATCGTGAAGGTCGACCGGGACGAGGTCCTGCTCGACATCGGTTACAAGACCGAAGGTGTCATCCCGAGCCGCGAGCTCTCGATCAAGCACGACGTCGACCCGAACGAGGTCGTCAAGGTCGGCGACGAGATCGAGGCCCTGGTTCTCCAGAAGGAGGACAAGGAAGGCCGCCTGATCCTCTCGAAGAAGCGCGCCCAGTACGAGCGCGCCTGGGGCACCATCGAGAAGATCAAGGAAGAGGACGGCATCGTCACCGGTACCGTCATCGAGGTCGTCAAGGGTGGTCTCATCCTCGACATCGGCCTCCGCGGCTTCCTCCCGGCCTCCCTGGTCGAGATGCGCCGCGTCCGCGACCTCCAGCCCTACGTGGGCAAGGAGCTCGAGGCGAAGATCATCGAGCTGGACAAGAACCGCAACAACGTGGTCCTGTCCCGCCGTGCCTGGCTCGAGCAGACCCAGTCCGAGGTCCGCCAGACGTTCCTCACGACCCTCCAGAAGGGTCAGGTCCGCTCCGGCGTCGTGTCCTCCATCGTCAACTTCGGTGCCTTCGTGGACCTGGGTGGCGTCGACGGCCTGGTGCACGTCTCCGAGCTGTCCTGGAAGCACATCGACCACCCGTCCGAGGTTGTCGAGGTCGGCCAGGAAGTCACCGTCGAGGTCCTCGACGTGGACATGGACCGCGAGCGCGTCTCCCTGTCGCTGAAGGCGACCCAGGAAGACCCGTGGCAGCAGTTCGCCCGCACCCACCAGATCGGCCAGGTCGTGCCCGGCAAGGTCACGAAGCTGGTTCCGTTCGGTGCGTTCGTCCGCGTAGACGAGGGCATCGAGGGTCTGGTCCACATCTCCGAGCTGGCCGAGCGCCACGTGGAGATCCCGGAGCAGGTCGTCCAGGTCAACGACGAGATCTTCGTCAAGGTCATCGACATCGACCTCGAGCGCCGCCGCATCAGCCTCTCGCTGAAGCAGGCCAACGAGGCCTTCGGTGCCGACCCGGCGTCGGTCGAGTTCGACCCGACCCTGTACGGCATGGCCGCGTCCTACGACGACCAGGGCAACTACATCTACCCCGAGGGCTTCGACCCCGAGACCAACGACTGGCTCGAGGGCTACGAGACCCAGCGCGAGGCTTGGGAGGGCCAGTACGCCGAGGCGCAGCAGCGCTTCGAGCAGCACCAGGCCCAGGTCATCAAGTCCCGCGAGGCGGACGAGAAGGCCGCTGCCGAGGGTGGCGACGCCGCGGGTGCCGCTCCGGCCGCGTCCGGTGGCGGTTCCTACTCCTCCGAGGGTGCGGACACCTCCGGTGCCCTTGCTTCGGACGAGGCGCTTGCCGCGCTGCGTGAGAAGCTGGCGGGCGGCCAGAGCTGAACGCTCACCGCTGAGGCTTAGCCACTCAGGCTGACTTGAGGGACCCGTACCTTTCGAGGTGCGGGTCCCTTCGGTTTTCGGTGCGTTGTCAGGTGCGGCCTGCGGGGGGTGTTCGCGCGGTTCCCCGCGCCCCTTCAGGGACGTGTGCCGGGCTCTGTTCGATGATCTTGGGAATGCTCCGGTGGTTCCTGGTGTTGGCTCATTCGGACACAAGGAGGGGCGGTCATCGTGGTTGATCCGCAGGGTTTGTTCGCTTGGGAGCCGAAGGGGCTCGCCGTGGTGGACATGGCGTTGGCTCAGGAGTCGGCCGGGCTGGTCATGCTCTACCACTTCGACGGGTACATCGACGCGGGGGAGGCGGGCGACCAGATCGTCGAACGTGTCCTCGACACGCTGCCGCACCAGGTCGTGGCCCGTTTCGACCACGACCGGCTGGTGGACTACCGGGCCCGCCGTCCGCTGCTGACCTTCCAGCGGGACGGCTGGACCGACTACGAGGTGCCGGCCATCGAGGTCCGCCTCGTGCAGGACGCCACCGGTGCGCCGTTCCTGGTGCTGTCCGGCCCGGAGCCCGACGTGGAGTGGGAGCGGTTCGCGCTCGCCGTGCAGCAGATCGTGGAGCGGCTCGGTGTCCGGCTGTCCGTCACCTTCCACGGCATCCCGATGGGTGTGCCGCACACCCGTCCCGTGGGCCTCACCCCGCACGGCAACCGCACCGACCTCGTCCCCGGACACCGCAGCCCCTTCGAGGAGGCCCAGGTGCCGGGCAGTGCCGCCGCGCTGCTGGAGTACCGGCTCGGCGAGGCCGGGCACGACGTCCTCGGTGTCGCCGCGCACGTCCCGCACTACCTCGCCCGCTCCGCCTACCCGGACGCAGCGCTGACCGTGCTGGAGGCGATCACCGCCGCCACCGGTCTCGTCCTGCCCGGGGTCGCGCACGGCCTGCGTACGGAGGCCCACCGCACCCAGACCGAGATCGACCGCCAGATCCGCGAGGGCGACGAGGAACTGACCTCGCTCATCCAGGGCCTTGAGCACCAGTACGACGCGGCCGCCGGCGCCGAGACCCGCGGCAACATGCTCGCCGAGCCCGTCGACATCCCCTCCGCCGACGAGATCGGCCGTGAGTTCGAGCGGTTCCTCGCGGAACGGGAGGGGGAGGCGTAGGCCTCCCGGCAGCGGGGTCTAGGCTGCGCGGCATGTTGAAAGTGGGGCTGACCGGCGGCATCGGGGCCGGCAAGAGCGAGGTGTCGCGGCTGCTCGTGGAGCACGGGGCCGTGCTGATCGACGCGGACCGGATCGCGCGGGAGGTCGTTGCGCCGGGGACACCGGGGCTGGCGGCCGTGGTGGAGGCGTTCGGGCCGGAGATCCTCGCCGAGGACGGCTCGCTGGACCGGCCCCGGCTCGGGTCCATCGTCTTCGCCGACCCCGAGAAACTGGCCGTCCTCAACTCGATCGTGCACCCCCTGGTGGGCGAGCGGTCCCGCGAGCTGGAGAGCGCCGCGAGCGCCGACGCCGTCGTCCTGCACGACGTACCGCTCCTCACCGAGAACGGGCTGGCTCCGCTGTACGACCTCGTCGTCGTCGTGGACGCGAGCCCCGAGACCCAGCTCGACCGGCTGGTCCGGCTGCGCGGGACGACCGAGGAGGACGCTCGCGCCCGCATGGCCGCGCAGGCGAGCCGCGAGCAGCGCCGGGAGATCGCCGACATCGTGATCGACAACGACGTGCCGCTGGACGCGCTTCAGAAGCGGGTCGCGGAGGTCTGGGCCGAGCTGAACCGGTGCGCGGCCGCGCGGAGCGGTGGCGCGGAATAGCCCTTCGGCTCCGATGCGTTGGAACGGCGGAGTGAGGGAAGGACTTCGCCGTGCCCGAGAGCAATGGTTCCGCCGGACGTACGCCGGAGACGGATGTCATCGACTTCCGCGCCGCCGAGCATCTGCTCGACGCGCGGGATCCCAGGGGCGCGGTGAAACTGCTCGACGAAGTGATCGCCGCCCACCCCGAGAACACCGCCGCCCGGCTGCTGCGGGCGCGCGCCTTCTTCGCCGCCGCGCAATTGCGGCCCGCCGAACTCGAGTTCACGGTGGTGCTGGAGCGCGAGCCGGACAACGCCTTCGCCCACTTCGCGCTGGGCCGCACCTACGAGCGCCAGGGGCGTCCCGGTCAGGCCCGGCGTCACTTCCGGCTCGCCGCCGCGCTGGACCCCAACCCCGACTATCTGCGGGCGGCCCGCTTCGACTCCTGAGCCCCGTCTCTCAGGGGTGGTGGTGCCGGGGCGCGGGCAGGCGCGGGAATCCTCGCCGCCGCCGGGGGCGTACCGCCGGCTCGTCATGCGCGGGCTCGTACGGGGGCACGTCGCGGCCGGGCTGGTAGTGCGGGCCCTGGCGCAGATGACGAAGGACCAGGGCCAGGTCGACCGTGACCACCAGCCACAGCACGGCACACGCGACCGCCCAGCCGGTCCGCCCGGTGAGGGCGAGGGCCACGGTGCCGAAGGCGGTCCAGGCGAATCCCCACACGCTCAGCCACAGCCGCGCCCGCAGGGCACTGCGCGCGGTCGTCGGTTCACTGCCGGTACGCATCCGGCCACCACCACCTCTCCGGCATCCCATTCGCAACGTACTCCGGTTCCCGAGACGGTGTGAATTGACTCGAACGAGTGGTTCGAGGCGGGACGGGAACGGCTGAGCGAAGATCGTCCGTTCTTCCGGCATGACAGTCGAGATGCGTGAAGGACATCAGGGCACCGGCCCCGGAGCGATCACCCCGGACGGCTGTGCGGTGGAGATGTACGCCCGCTTTCCACCGGGCGACGAACCGGACGTCATCGGCGCCGCCGTGCCCGCCGGGGCGCACATCCTGGAGCTGGGCTGTGGGGCGGGCCGGGTCACCCACGCTCTGCTGGAGCGCGGCTTCCGGGTGACGGCGGTGGACGAGTCCGCCGAGATGCTGGAGCGGGTGCGCGGGGCGGAGCGCACCCTGTGCACGCCGATCGAGGACCTGGACCTGGGTGAGCGGTTCGACGTGGTCCTGCTCGGCTCGTTCCTGGTCCACACCGCCGACCCGGGGCTGCGCCACGCCCTGCTGGACGCCTGCGCCCGCCATGTGGCGCCGGACGGCCACGTGCTCATCCAGCGGGAGGGCGCGGACTACCACGAGAACGTGCCGAGGGAGCGCGTGGACCCCCGGGGCTTCACCGTCCGGATCGCCTCGGTGGAACCGGTCGGAGACGGGGTCAACTCGGTGCGGGCCGAGTACACCTTCCCGGACGCCACCTGGACCCAGACCTTCCGCAGCAGGCCCCTGACGAAGGAGCGGTTCGAGGCCGCGCTGGCGGAGGCGGGGCTGCGAGTGGACGCCGAGCTGACCGACGACGGGACATGGGTGCGGGCGGTGCCGGCGGGCTGAGCGTCTCAGGGGACGGGCCGGCGGCGCCGCGGCTCAGCGGCCCGGCCGCCGCCTGCCGTGCGGTTCCGGGGCGACGACGGGAGCGCCGGGGGCGTCCGGCGCGCCCAGGCCGCGCAGGCGTTCCAGTTCGCGGCGGTCCCGCTTGGTGGGGCGGCCGGTGCCCCGGTCGCGGATGCCGACGGGGGCGACGGCCTCGCGGGGCGGCGGAGGAGGGGAGTTGTCGACGTAGCACTGGGCGGCCACCGGAGCGCCGACCCGCTTGCGGATCAGTCGCTTCACGATCACCACGCGCTCCCGGCCCTCGTGCCGCAACCGCACCTCGTCACCCACTCGCGCGGAGTACGCGGGCTTCACCCGCTCCCCATTCACATGGACATGGCCGCCCCGGCACGCGGTGGCGCCCAGCGACCGCGTCTTGACCAGGCGCACCGCCCAGATCCAGCTGTCGATGCGCACCGACTCCCCGGCGGCCAGCCCCGCGGCCTCGGCGGCGGACAGGGCGCAGAAGCCGAGGGCCATGGCGACCATGCCGGTGTCGACGACCCGTACGGGTACCGGTGCCTCGCGGGCGGCCAGTACGGCCGCGTCGTAGGTGCCGGACAGCTCGGCGGAGAGGTGCAGGGAGACGATGCCGTCGGCGCCGGTGTCCGCGACCTCGCGGTAGGTGCGGGCGAACTCCTCGGGGCTGGGGCGGGAGGTGGTGACCGGGCGCCGTTTCTGGAGGGCCTGGGCCAGCGAGCGGGTGGAGATCTCGGTGCCCTCTTCGAGCGCCTGGTCGCCGAGGACCACGGTCAGGGGCACCGAGGTGATGCCGTGGCGCTCCATCAGCCCCGGCGGCAGGTAGGCCGTTGAATCGGTGACGATAGCGACATGGCGGGACATGAGCTGGAGGTTACCTGCCGTACCTCCGGCACGGCAGTCCAGCCCCGGCACCCTCCTCCGGGGCTGGACTGCCGT
>NZ_MUNH01000413.1:0-11967 GCF_002154615.1 Streptomyces recifensis | reverse complement strand
GGAGCCGGGCGCGTCCGGCTCCCGGTAGTGGTGGTACGCGTGATGCGGGGCGAACCCGAGACCGTCGTACAGCCGCCGCGCGCCCTCGTTGTCCTCCTCGACCTGGAGCCACGCCGCCGAGGCGCCCTCCTCGAGCGCGCGCCGGGCGAGCGCGACCATCACGTCGGTGGCCAGCCCCTGACGCCGCCGGGCCGGGTCCACCTCGACCGCCGCGAAACCGGCCCAGCGGCCGTCCACCACGCACCGCCCGATCGCCGCCGGCGGCTCGCCGTCCGCGCCGGGCACACGGGCGAACCACACCGACGGTCCGCCGTTCAGCACCCGCAGGGCCACCTCGCTCACTCCCTCGCGCCCGTACCGCGCGAGCCACGCCTCGTCCGCCTCGCGGGAGAGCACCACGCCGGCGCCGCCGTCCCGGTCCGCGACCGGCGCAAGCGCGCCGGTCCACAGCTCCGCCGTGACCTCCCGCGTCCAGCCGCGCCGCGCCAGCTCCGCCGACAGCAGCTCCTGTGTGCCCTCGGCACCGGAGGCGGTCTGGACGTAGGCGGGCAGTCCGCGCTCGCGGTACCAGCGTCTTACGGAAGCCAGGGCCGCGTCGAGCGGAAGCCCCGGCTCGCCGAGTGGCAGCACGCTGTTGGCCCGCCGGGTGAAACCGCCCGCGGCCCGCAGCTCCCACTCACCGAGCCGTTCGCTCTCCACCGGGCGCCACGCCCGCGCCGCGATCCGCGCCAGTTCCTCGTAGTCCGCCGCCGGACCCCGGCGACGCGCCGGAGCCGGCGGTACGACCTTGCCCGCGACCAGTGAGGACGCCTCGGCCTTGACCACCCGGCCGTCCCGGCGTGTGATCATGAGCACGCCGTCGTCGTCCCAGGAGGTGAGAACGCCTACCGTGTCGGTGAACTTCTCGCCCGCCGCACCCGATCCCGTCAACTGCCGTACAGATACCCTTTTGCCCACGTCTGCCGGTGTGATGAGGACCTTGAGCAGTCCTGTCACCGAGAATTCCACGGGTCGCTCCACCCCTCCTGTTCGGATCACGCTCCGGAACGGAGATACTAGGTGCGGGCATCGACGACGCCGCGCTCCCGCGCGCCAGGCGGCGGAGCCTGAGGAGGCCCGCCAGCGCCCTATCGAGGAGGAACGACAGCGTGACCTACGTCATCGCGCAGCCTTGTGTCGACGTCAAGGACAAGGCGTGCATCGAGGAGTGCCCGGTCGACTGCATCTACGAGGGCCAGCGGTCCTTGTACATCCACCCGGACGAATGCGTCGACTGTGGTGCCTGTGAGCCGGTCTGCCCGGTCGAGGCGATCTTCTACGAGGACGACACTCCGGAGGAGTGGAAGGACTACTACAAGGCGAACGTCGAGTTCTTCGACGAGCTGGGCTCCCCCGGCGGCGCCAGCAAGCTGGGTCTGATCGAGCGCGACCACCCCTTCATCGCCGCGCTGCCGCCGCAGGGCGAGTAACCGGTCAGCAGGCCCGGCGGCCCGTACGAGCGCGCCGCCCCGGTCCCGTACGGCCTGGTGACCCCCGGCCGTGCGGGACCGAGGCGTTTGCGCCCCCTAGGAAAGAGAGCAAGCCCCGTGTCCGCAGTCTCCGACCGGCTCCCCGCCTTCCCCTGGGACAAGCTGGAGCCGTACAAGAAGACCGCCGCCGCGCACCCCGGCGGCATCGTCGACCTGTCGGTGGGCACCCCGGTCGACCCGGTTCCCGAGCTGATCCAGAAGGCACTGGTCGACGCGGCGGACTCGCCGGGCTATCCGACGGTGTGGGGCACGCCCGCGCTGCGCGACGCGATCACCGGCTGGCTGGAGCGCCGCCTCGGCGCCCGCGACGTCACCCACCGGCACGTCCTGCCGATCGTCGGCTCCAAGGAACTCGTCGCCTGGCTGCCGACCCAGCTCGGCCTCGGCCCCGGCGACAAGGTCGCCTATCCCCGTCTGGCCTACCCCACCTACGAGGTCGGCGCCCGCCTCGCCCGCGCCGAGTACGAGGTCTACGACGACCCGCGCGAGCTGGACCCGACGAACCTCAGGCTGCTCTGGCTCAACTCGCCGTCCAACCCCACCGGCCAGGTCCTCTCCCAGGAGGAGCTGACCGGGATCGTGGCCTGGGCCCGCGAGCACGGCGTGCTGATCGTCTCCGACGAGTGCTACCTGGAACTCGGCTGGGAGGCCGACCCGGTCTCGGTCCTGCACCCGGACGTCAACGGCGGCTCCTACGACGGCATCCTCGCCGTCCACTCCCTCTCGAAGCGGTCCAACCTGGCCGGTTACCGCGCGGCCTTCGTGGCGGGCGACCCGGCGGTGCTGATGCCGCTGCTGGAGATCCGCAAGCACGGCGGCATGATGACCTCCGCGCCGACCCAGGCCGCGGTGGTGGCCGCCCTCGGCGACGACGACCACGTACACCTCCAGCGCGAGCGCTACGCGTCCCGCCGCGCCAGGCTCCGCGCGGCCCTGGAGTCCCACGGTTTCCGCATCGACCACAGCGAGGCCAGCCTCTACCTCTGGGCCACGAAGGGCGAGTCCTGCTGGGACACGGTCGCCGCCCTGGCCGACCTCGGCATCCTGGTGGCACCGGGCGACTTCTACGGCGAGGCGGGCGAGAAGTTCGTCCGCGTGGCGTTGACGGCCACCGACGAGCGCATCGACGCGGCGGTCTCCCGCCTGACCGCGTAGGCACACACCGAGGGGGCCCAGAGCCGAGCCCTGAGCCCCCTCGTCATGCGACGACTAGCCGAGCGGCAGCCCCTTCAGCGGAAGCCCGCCCAGCATGTTCCCCGCCGCCTTGCCCGCCGCGGGCGCCGGCACGGCCTTCTTCACAGCCTTGCTGTCCGCCAGCCCGCCCACGGCCTTGTCCACATGCGTCGCGCCGTCCAGCTTGGTCAGCCCACCGAGATCCGGCACGGCCGGCTGGTTGGTGGCCGCACCGGCGGTACCGGCGGCGCCGACCCCGGCGGCCGCCCCCGCGGCGACGAGCAGCGTGGCACGGGCGATACGGCGGGTCAGGGGGAGGGACATGATGCTCCATTCGACAGGAGAGAACGGTGTGGTGTCCGAGCCCGGACGCACTGACTACCGCTCGAACCCGCCGAAGGTTGCGGACGCCGAAGGTAAAGACTGGATAACGCATCGCATTATCAGGTGTGGATAAAAACGGGCAAAGCCCGTCGCGAAGGAGCCCAGCAGAATCCTTCCGCCCCTTGAAGCGTAAGGGCTGAGGGCCACCTGGGCACCCTTGCCTCCGAACGCGCTCCCCGGCAGCCGCCGCAACCCGTACGGGGCAGCTCCCGCACAAGCGTCCGCGACTCCCTCAGGACCCCGTGACGATCCGTACGGACGCCAGCGACGACTCCGCCCCGGCCGCCCCCGACGCCGGGGCCGGCACCGGATGCCAGTCCCCGCCACCGTTGGACGCGGTCCACTCCCGCCCCTCGTAGGTCACCCGGGTGATGCGCAGCGCCGAGGAGTTGGCCACCGCCCACTGCGCGAGCTGCCAGCCCCGCTCCCGCTCGGTGCGCCCGTGGGTGTCCGTCCGCGTGCCCAGCGGCACCGGCACGGTCACCGTCCGTCCGTGCGCCGTGGCGGTCACGCTGGGCGAGGGGGAGGGCGAGGGGACGGCCGTACCGCCCACCACCGCCCCGGTCTCCTGGAGCGCGTCCCGCCCGAAGTCCCGTACCAGCGCGGTCCGTACGGCGTCCGGGCTCGCCGCCTCGGCGGTGCGGGCGGTGCGGCCGTCGCAGGTCAGGGTGGCCGCCGAACGGCCGGTGAGGGCGGCGGCCAGCAGTCTCGCGTCCGGCTCGTGCTTGGCGTACGCCTCCGGGTAACCGCTGCGCTGCACCTTCTGCGCGGCGACGGTGAGCGGGAGTTCGGTGTAACCGGGCACGTGCGCCAGGTGCGCGTAGAAGATGCCCGCCGAGTACGCCGGGTCCATGATCTGCCGCTGGGTGCCCCAGCCCTGCGAGGGCCGCTGCTGGAACAGGCCGAGTGAATCCCGGTCGCCGTGGCCGATGTTGCGCAGCCCCGACTCCTGGAGCGCGGTGGCGAGCGCGATGGTCACGGCACGTTCGGGCATGCCGCGCCCGGTGCCGACGGCCGCGATCGTGGCGGCGTTCACGGCCTGCTCGGGCGTGAAGGCGTACGACACCGTCCTGTCCTGCACCGAGACCACGGTGCAGCCGCGCGCGGCACCGCCTCCGGTGACGTACTGGACGACGAGGTACGCGCCGACACCGGCGAGCACGAGCAGGGCCGCACCGATCCGGAACACACGGCCGCGACGCTTGGGGCGAGAGGGGGACGGCTCTGACACGCGTACAAGGTACTGGAGCCCGCGAGGGCCCTCGCCGCGGACCCGCGCCCCGGTGAGGCGGCCGGCCCCGCCCCGGCGGGCGTTAGGGTCACCAGCATGGCCGACACCACCCTTGACCTCACGCTGGACGCCGCCGAGCTGACCGCCCGGCTCGTGGACATCCCGTCGGAGAGCGGCACCGAGAAGCCCCTCGCGGACGCGATCGAGGCCGCGCTGCGCGCTTTGCCCCACCTCACGGTGGAGCGCTTCGGCAACAACGTCCTCGCCCGCACCGACCTGGGCCGCGCGGAACGCGTCATCCTCGCCGGGCACATCGACACCGTCCCGATCGCGGAGAACGTCCCCTCCCGTCTCGACGAGGACGGTGTGCTGTGGGGCTGCGGCACCTGCGACATGAAGGCCGGTGTCGCGGTCCAGCTCCGGATCGCGGCCACCGTGCCTGATCCCAACCGTGACCTGACCTTCGTCTTCTACGACAACGAGGAGGTCGCCGCCGAGCTGAACGGCCTCAAGCACCTCGCCGAGGTCCGTCCGGAGTGGCTCCGGGGCGACTTCGCGGTGCTGCTGGAGCCCTCCGACGGCGAGGTCGAGGGCGGCTGCCAGGGCACGCTCCGGGTGCTGCTGAAGACGAAGGGCGAGCGGGCCCACTCCGCGCGCGGCTGGATGGGCTCCAACGCCATCCACGCGGCCGCCCCGATCCTCGCCCGCCTGGCCTCGTACGAGCCCCGGTGGCCGGTGATCGACGGGCTGGAGTACCGCGAGGGCCTGAACGCGGTCCGCATCGGCGGGGGAGTGGCCGGCAACGTCATCCCGGACGAGTGCGTGGTCACCGTCAACTTCCGCTACGCCCCCGACCGCACCGAGGAGGAGGCGGTCGCGCACGTCCGCGAGGTGTTCGCGGACTGCGGTGTCGAGGAGTTCGTGGTCGACGACCACAGCGGCGCCGCCCTGCCCGGCCTCTCCCACCCGGCCGCCGCGGCCTTCATCGAGGCGGTCGGCGGCACCCCGATGCCCAAGTACGGCTGGACGGACGTCTCCCGCTTCGCCTCCCTCGGCATCCCGGCGGTCAACTACGGCCCCGGCAACCCGCACCTGGCGCACAAGCGGGACGAGCGGGTCGAGGTGGCCAAGGTCCTCGCGGGTGAGGAGCGGCTGCGCGCCTGGCTCACCGCGTGAGGCCCGCACCACGCGGCGCCGCGTTCCGGACATGCTCACGTCCCCCCTCCGTAACGGTTGCGGATCTAGGCTGAGGACGAAATACCGGCAAGCGGAGGGAGCGCACATGGCTACCGGAAACCCCGAGGGGAAGAAGAGCCCACCGGACGAGCAGCGGCTCGGCCCGGTGCTCCGGCGGCGGGGCCAGGTGCAGGCCAGCACCACGGACCAGCGGCTGCTGGACGAGCGCGCCCCCACCGACTGGGTGCACACCGACCCCTGGCGGGTGCTGCGCATCCAGTCGGAGTTCATCGAGGGCTTCGGCACCCTGGCCGAACTCCCGCCCGCGATCAGCGTCTTCGGCTCGGCCCGCACCCCGGTGGACTCGCCGGAGTACGACGCCGGTGTGCGCCTCGGGCGCGGACTGGTGGAGGCCGGCTGGGCGGTGATCACCGGGGGCGGCCCCGGTGCCATGGAGGCGGCCAACAAGGGCGCGCTGGAGGCGGGCGGCGTCTCGGTCGGCCTCGGCATCGAGCTGCCCTTCGAGCAGGGGCTGAACCCTTACGTCGACATCGGGCTCAACTTCCGGTACTTCTTCGTCCGCAAGATGATGTTCGTGAAGTACGCGCAGGGCTTCGTGGTGCTGCCGGGCGGGCTCGGCACGCTGGACGAGCTGTTCGAGGCGCTGACCCTGGTGCAGACCCAGAAGGTGACCCGCTTCCCGATCGTGCTGTTCGGCAGCGCGTACTGGGGCGGCCTGATGGATTGGCTGCGGAACACGCTGGTCGCCCAGGGCAAGGCCGCGGAGCAGGATCTGCTGCTGTTCCACGTGACGGACGACGTGGAAGAGGCCGTCGCGCTGGTCTCCAAGGAAGCGGCCCGCTGAGACCCGGCTCGCCTCGGGTTCCCCGGGGGACGGCCCCTGACGGCCGCCCCCTGGGGGAGATCCCTGTCAGGCGAGACCCCTGCGGGCCGTCGCCGGGGGCCGGTGGCCCGCGATCGACGCCACCATGTCCAGCACCTGCCGGGTCTCGGCCACCTCGTGCACCCGGTACACCTGCGCCCCGAGCCACGCCGAGACCGCCGTGGTCGCCAGCGTGCCGATCAGCCGCTCCTTCACCGGGCGGTCCAGCGTCTCCCCGACGAAGTCCTTGTTGGACAGCGACACCAGCACCGGCCAGCCCGTCGCCACCATCTCGTCCAGCCGGCGCGTGGCCTCCAGGCTGTGCCGGGTGTTCTTGTTGAAGTCGTGCCCCGGATCGATCAGCACCGACTCGCGCGGCACCCCCAGCGCCACCGCCCGCTCCGCCAGCCCCACGGTGACGTCCAGGATGTCGGCCATCACGTCCTCGTACGCCACCCGGTGCGGCCGGGTACGGGGCTCCGCGCGCCCGGCGTGCGTGCACACCAGGCCCACCCGGTGGCGGGCGGCGACCTCCGCGAGAGCGGGGTCCACACCGCCCCACGCGTCGTTCAGCAGGTCCGCGCCCGCCTCGCACACCGCCTCGCCGACCTCGGCCCGCCAGGTGTCCACGCTGATGACCACATCGGGGAAGCGGCGCCGGACCTCCGCCACGAAACCGACCGTGCGCCGGACCTCCTCCTCGGCGGTGACCTCCTCGCCCGGCCCGGCCTTCACCCCGCCGATGTCGACGATGGCCGCGCCCTCGGCCACGGCGCGCTCCACGCGCGCGAGGGCGGCGTCGTCGGCGAACGTCGCGCCCCGGTCGTAGAAGGAGTCCGGGGTCCGGTTGACGATCGCCATGATCACCGGCTCGTGTGGCCCGAATTCCCGCTTGCCCAGCCTGAGCATCCCCTGTGACCTCTCCTCGTACCTCGGACGTCCGGCGCCTCGCGGCCCGGACTGTCAGCCTCGCATGGCACGATCGGACCCAGACACATCCGGCTTCCGGACGCGAGGTCCGAAGGGACCCGGCGTCCGGCACATCGAGCTTGGGGAACCCTGGCGATGCTGATGTTCTTGTTCCTGGTCCTCGCGCTGGCCGTCGTGGTCGGCGCGGTGACGCTCGGCGTGGTGGGCGGCGGCGAGAGCGCCCCGCTCCAGGACGCCGCGCCCGAGCGGCTCCAGGACCCGCTGCCCGCGGACCGCCCGCTGCACGGCACCGATGTGGAGAGCCTGCGCTTCCCGGTCGCCGCGCGCGGCTACCGCATGGCCGACGTGGACGACGCGCTCAGCCGCCTCGCCGCCGAGCTCGGCGAGCGGGACGCCCGGATCGCGGACCTCCGGAGCGCGCTCGCCGGTGCCCGCGCGGTGCGGCCCCGGGCGGAAGAGCCCGGCCCGGAGGACGGCCGATGAGCACCGGGGAGGCCCTCGCCGGGGCGGACGGCGCGCTGCGCTGCCCCTGGGCGCTCTCCACCGACGACTACGTCTCGTACCACGACGACGAGTGGGGGCGCCCGGTGCACGGCGACGACGCCCTGTTCGAGCGGCTCAGCCTGGAGGCGTTCCAGTCCGGCCTGTCCTGGATCACGATCCTGCGTCGCCGGCCCACCTTCCGGCTCGCCTTCGCCGACTTCCGGATCGAGAAGGTCGCCGCCTTCACCGAGGCGGACCGCGAGCGTCTTCTCGCCGACCCCGGCATCATCCGCAACCGCGCCAAGGTCGACGCCACGCTCGCCAACGCGCGCGTGCTCGCGGACTGGTCCGAGGGCGAGCTGGACGAGCTGATCTGGTCCCACGCCCCCGATCCGGCCGGGCGGCCCGTGCCCAGGGTGCTGGGCGACGTGGCCGCGGTGACCCCGGAGTCCACGGCCCTGTCCAAGGCGCTGAAGAAACGGGGCCTCAGGTTCGTCGGCCCGACCACGGCGTACGCCCTGATGCAGGCGTGCGGCCTGGTCGACGATCACCTCGAAGCCTGCGTCAGCCGGGGCGCGGCCACCCGCGGCTGAGCCGCGGACCGGCCGGGGCGGGGGCCGACCGGCTTGCCCCGCCCGGCCGTTCAGGAGATCAGCGGCCCACGTACTTGGGCTTCTCCTTCTGCACGAACGCCTGCACGGCGATGACGTGGTCCTCGGAGGCGCCCGCGCGGGTCTGCAGCTCGTCCTCCTTCTCCAGCGCCTCGTCCAGCGAGTGCGTCAGCCCGTACGCCACGGCCTCCTTGATCGCCGCGTACGCCACCGTCGGCCCCTCGGCCAGGGCACGCGCCACCTTCTCGGCCTCGGCGCGCAGCTCGGCGGCCGGGACGACCCGGTTGGCGATGCCCAGCTCCAGCGCCTCCTGGGCGCCGATGGTGCGGGGGAACAGCAGGAGGTCGGTGGCGCGGCCGGTGCCGATCACGCGGGGCAGCGTCCAGGAGATGCCGGAGTCCGCGCTGAGCGCCACCCCCGCGAACGAGGTGTTGAACGCGGCGGTGTCCGCCACCAGGCGGTAGTCCGCGAGCAGCGCGAAACCGAAGCCCGCGCCGGCCGCCACGCCGTTGACCGCGGCGATCACCGGCTTCTTCGCACCCGCCAGCGCCCGCGCGATCGGGTTGTAGTGCTCCTTGACGGTGCTCATCGTCCCGCCCCCGCCCCCGCCCTCCCGGTCGGCGGCGAGCAGCCCGATGTGCTCCTTGAGGTCCTGGCCCACGCAGAACGCCCGCTCGCCCGCCGCGGTCAGCAGGATCGCCCGCACCGCGTCGTCCGCCGCCGCGGCTTCGACGGCCTCGCGCAGCGCGTTCTTGGTGGCGATGTTCAGCGCGTTCATCGCCTCGGGGCGGTTCAGCGTGATCGTGGCGAGCCCGTCGTTCACCTCGTGGAGCACGGTGTCGGCCATGGCGCGTCCCCTCCGTTTCGCGTGATGACGTACCGGCCGGTACGCCCTTGTCCGGGGACAGCATGGCGGAGATCCCGGCCCCGCAGTCCCGCCGGCGGTGTGACCTGCGTCTAACAAAACCGCCACAGACGTGGCCGACGGGTGTGCCGAGGGTGGCGCAGTATCGCAGGCACATCCCCGAATTGAGTGGTTTTGCTCGCGCGCGTTGTCCAGCCGATGCGGACCGATGTTGGTCATCGGGTCCTGGGATGCGGGATAATGGCTGGGAAGCAATGTGTTCGATGCCGGTGTCGCGTGTCCCTCCTGGACCGCGGGTGCCCTCCGTGGGGTCGTCGGCAGACGATGAGCCTGGTTTCAGGAAGGGGTACGAGCATGGCGGCCATGAAGCCGCGGACGGGTGATGGCCCGCTCGAGGTGACCAAGGAGGGGCGGGGCATCGTCATGCGCGTTCCGCTCGAAGGCGGCGGTCGACTCGTCGTCGAGCTGACCCCCGACGAGGCAGAGGCGCTCGGCGACGCCCTCAAGAAGGTCGTCGTCTGACGCGCTGCGATCTTTTCCTCCCGACCGCCCCGGTACCCGTCAGGTGCCGGGGCGGTCGCGTTCCCGGGGGACCGGGCCGGGGGCTCAGCGCTTGACGGCGCAGAGCAGCCCGTCGCCGACCGGCAGCAGCGAGGTCACCAGCTCCGGGCTCTCGCGCACGGTGCGCAGCAGCTCGCGCAGCCGGACCACCTCGGTGGGCTGCGGGCCGGAGTCGACCGTGCGGCCGCTGGCGAAGACGCCCTCGAAGACCACCAGGCCACCGGGCCGCAGCAGGCGCAACGATTCAGCGAGGTAGTCCGAGTACTCCAGCCGGTCGCCGTCGCAGAAGACGAGGTCGTAGCCCGAGTCCGCGAGGCGGGGCAGCACGTCGAGGGCGGGGCCGGGGATGAACCGGGCCCGGTTGCTGGCGAAGCCGCAGGCGCGGAACGCCTGCCGCGCGAACTGCTGGTGCTCCGGCTCGGGATCGACGGTGGTCAGGACGCCGTCGGGGCGCATTCCGTGCAGCAGATGGATTCCGGACACCCCGCAGCCGGTACCGATCTCCGCGACCGCCTTGGCGTCCACGGAGGCGGCGAGCAGTCGCAGCGCGGCGCCCGTGCTGGGCGCCACCGAGCGCAGCCCCGCGTCGCGGGCACGGTCCCGGGCCCAGAGCAGCGCTTCGTCCTCGGCGACAAAGGCGTCGGCGAACGCCCAGCTCGTCTGCCGGTTGCCGGTAATGACCCTCTCCTGTCCCCGTGGTTGCCTCGGCGTGACTGTATCCGTTGCGCCGGGAACCCGCTGATGGGACCGAGCGTTCACAGGGGAGAGCCGGGGTGCGGAGAGCGCGGCCGGCACGCGACGGGGGTGAGAGGTGACGGAGGGTGTGGATCACATGCTGACGCGGGTGGATGAGCCGGGTCAGCGGGTGTCAAATTTTCGTAAAACCGCTTATCCGGAGCTAACGGGCGAGGTGGCTATGGTAGGGGCTCCACTGGACACCACCAGAGCCGACAGGGGAGGTGCGGCCGCACCCGAGGACCGAGGGGGAGTGCTGCGGCGCTTTCTCGGGTCGGGCAGGCCGAAATCCGTGACCGACACCGCTGCTGACCACCACGCCGCCGGTCCCGCCGCGGGCGGGACCCAGACCGCGACCTTCGCCACCGACGCGGACGGGCAGGCGTGGACTCCGCCCACCTGGGAGGAGATCGTCAGCACGCACAGCGGCCGCGTCTACCGCCTCGCCTACCGCCTGACGGGCAACCAGCACGACGCCGAGGACCTCACGCAGGAGGTCTTCGTCCGGGTCTTCCGCTCGCTGTCGACGTACTCGCCGGGCACCTTCGAGGGCTGGCTGCACCGCATCACCACCAACCTCTTCCTGGACATGGTCCGGCGCAAGCAGCGCATCCGCTTCGACGCCCTCGGCGACGACGCGGCCGAGCGTCTGCCCAGCCGCGAGCCGTCCCCGCAGCAGGTCTTCAACGACGCCCACTTCGACGCCGACGTCCAGCAGGCGCTGGACACCCTCGCGCCGGAGTTCCGCGCGGCCGTGGTGCTGTGCGACATCGAGGGGCTGTCGTACGAGGAGATCGCCGCGACCCTCGGGGTCAAGCTGGGCACCGTCCGCTCCCGCATCCACCGGGGGCGTTCGCAGCTCCGTAAGGCCCTGGCCCACCGTTCGCCCGAGGCCCGCAAGGCCGAGCGCCGCTCGTTCATGCCCCGGGTGCCCGCGCTGGGGGGAGGGGGCACGCCCGCGTGAGTGGAACCGGTACCGACCCCGCGGAGGCGCACCTCGCGGAACAGCATCTGGGAGACCGGCTCTCCGCCCTGGTGGACGGAGAACTGGGTCATGAGTCGCGCGACCGCGTCCTCGCCCACCTGGCCACCTGCTGCCGGTGCCGGGCGGAGGCCGACGCGCAGCGGCGGCTGAAGAACGTGTTCGCGGAGGCCGCCCCGCCGCCGCCCTCCGAGTCCTTCCTCGCCCGCCTCCAGGGCCTCCCCGGCGGCGACGCCGACGGGCCCGGCGAGCGGTTCGCCTTCAGTTACGTCCCGGCCGGCTCCGGGCACGCCCCCGAGCAGCGCGGCTTCCGTATCCATCCCGTCGCCGACCGGCCCTCTTCGCGCGGGCTGCGGTTCGCCGCCGCCGCCGCGGGAGCGGTGTCCCTCGCGGCCGTGGCCCTCGGCGGTGTCACCACCGCCCT
>NZ_MUNH01000412.1:0-21208 GCF_002154615.1 Streptomyces recifensis | reverse complement strand
CGGTCGCACTGGGCATGTTGATCGCCGCCGGCGACGACCAACATGCCCAGTGCGACCGGGAGTTCCTCGATCGAGTGCAGCCGGGAGGGGCGGCGGGCGCCGAGCGAGGGGGCGCGGTAGTCGGGGCCGACGGTGTCGTACGGGGCGACCGCCCGGCGCAGCGGGGCCAGCGCCGACTCGAAGTCCCCGTGCCCGGCGGCCACTTCGCAGACCTTCTCGATGGCCTCGCGGGTGCCGTCCTTGGCCAGCTCCAGGCAGGCGGCCACCACCGAGTCCGGGGTGGCTCCCGGCGCGCAGGCCGCGGCCACGGCGGCCGCGAACACCCCGGCCGCCTCCCGGCCGTACGACGACTGGTGGGCGCCGGCGACGTCCAGCGCCTCGGCGTAGGCGCCCGCCGGGTTGGCCGCGTTGACCAGGCCGACCGGGGCCATGTACATCGCCGCACCGCAGTTGACGATGTTGCCGGTGCCCGCCTCGCGCGGGTCCACGTGCCCGTACGCGATCCGGGCCACCAGCCACTTCTCCGCGAGGAAGATCCGCTGCAGCGGCAGCGCCTCCGCCTCCAGCTCGGGAATCCAGCGCGGCTCGGTCATCAGGTCCGGCACCAGGTGCTCCGCGACGGCGTACGCGTCGAGGTGGTCCCGGACGCGGGCGTAGACCCGGATCAGCGCGTGCGTCATCAGGGTGTCGTCGGTGACGTGCCCGTCACCCTTGTGGTACGGCGCGATCGGGCGGGCGGTGCGCCAGTCGTCGCCGTTCCAGGGGCCGACGATCCCGTGCACCCGGCCGCCGTGGCGCTCCACGATCTGGTCCGGGCTGTAGCCCTCCACCGGCCCGCCGAGCGCGTCCCCCACGGCGGCTCCGAGCAGGGCACCGGTGATCCGCTCGTCCAGACCGATTGCACCGGAATTTGAGATTTCATCACTTTTCGGCGTCATGACCGCATCATCCCCCTGCTCGGGTCCGTTGGGTGGCTTCCAGCAGCCCGGCGAGTTCCACCAGGTCGGTGCCGGTCAGCCGGGGCAGCGCACAGCCGGAGAGGGTCCTGCAGGACTGCCGCCACGCCTCCGGTACGCACTCCCCGCCGCCCAGCGCGCCGCAGAGCGCCCCGGCGAGCGCGGGCGCGGAGTCAGCGACGCGGGAGAGGCAGGCGGCGGCCGGTACCGCCTCCGCGATCCGCCCGGCCGTCGCGAGGGTCAGCGCCAGCGCCACCGGGACGGTCTCGGCGGCGGCGATGCCGTAGCTGTAGACGTGGTCCACGATCTGGTGCTCCAGCAGGGGGACCAGGGCGAACGCGGTGTCCGTGGCGGTCACCAGGGCCAGCGCGTGCCGGGCGTTGCGGCCGATCTCGGTGCCCTCGGGCAGCTCGTCCAGCGCGGCCGCCACACACGCGTCCGCACCCGCGCCGGACAGGGCGGTGGCCACCGCCGCCGCCATCGCCCGCGCGCCGTGCACCCCGTCGCCGTCCTGGGTGTAGCGGGCGTCGAACTCCGCGAGGCCGGCGGCGCGCGCCGGATCGCCG
Source organism: Streptomyces recifensis (assembly GCF_002154615.1). NCBI lineage: Bacteria > Bacillati > Actinomycetota > Actinomycetes > Kitasatosporales > Streptomycetaceae > Streptomyces > Streptomyces recifensis. The sequence goes on along the minus strand of NZ_MUNH01000412.1, from coordinate 19,686 downwards.
GGGTGGGCGACCGCCAGCACGCAGGCGCGTACGCAGGCCGCGTCGTCGAAGTAGTGCGGGTTGTCGTGGCCGGTGGCGGGCGGGCGCAGCCCGGCGGCGAGGTTGCCGAGCCCGGCGCGCACCGAGATGCGGGCGCGCAGGGGGAGTACGGCCGACTCGATCTCCGGCGCGCGTTCGGCCGCCGCCGCCACCTCGGAGGCCACGGCGGTCCAGGTCAGGTCGATGGCGGCGCGTATCCGGCGGTCCCGGCTCAGGTCGCCGAGCACGTCGTCCCCGGCCCGCAGGACGGCCTCCGCCGCGAACGCCGCCCACTCCGCGTCGTCGGAGGGGCCGAGGCGGAGCGGCTCGGGGGGCTGGTTCAGCGCGATGGGCACCGGCAGCGTGGTGGTGGCGTTCTGCTCGGCGAAGGTGTCCAGCTCGCGGGTGAGCCGCCGCGTCCACTCCGGCATCCGGGCCGCCCGGTGCCGGGCGGCGGGCCAGCCGGCCGCGTCCCCGGCGGCGAGCCCCAGCAGCAGCCCTTCGATCCGCCGGGTCACGACCCGTCCTCCGTGTCCGGGTTCCGCACGGCCGCCGCGCGCGGGAACGGTGTCTCCACCACGCTGCCCACCAGGGTGAGCGGCGGCTCCACGGCCGGCCGCAGCCCCTCCGGCAACAGCTCCGGCACCACCACTCCCTCGCCCCACTTGCCGCCCTCCTCCGGGGTCAGCAGCTCGGCCACGTCCAGAATGTGGTGGCCCGACATGGCGGGCAGACACCTGCCACGCGCCGGACCAATGGCGGCGGCCCACATACCGGGGATGGCGGCGACCCCGTTGGTCGCGCCGGCCAGAGCGCCCGCGACGGCCGCCGTGGTGTCGGCGTCCCGGCCCATGTTGACGGCCGTCAGCACCGCTTCCCGGAAGTCCCCGTCGGCCGCCGCGTACGCGCCGAAGGCGAGGGCGACCGCCTCGGGGGCCAGGTCGGTCCAGGGATAGCCGCCGATGACCACCGCGGTACGGACCGCGCGCTCGCCCCGGTGCGCGACGGCGACCGCCCGGCGCAGCGAGCGGGCGGTCCAGGAGTCGTCCGGGACGACGGCGAGGGCGGCGGCGATCACCACGGCCGGTTCCGCGCCCGCCATCGCGGCGGCCACCCCGGCCGCGACCGCCTGGCCGCCGTAGATGCCCTCGCCCTCGTGGCTGACCGAGCCGTCGATGGCGACCAGCCGCGCCGCCTCCGAGGGCCGCCCCGCCGCGAACACCCCGAAGGGCGCCGCCCGCATCGCCAGCCCGTCGCTCCAGGCATGCCGGTGCTGGGCCGAGATGGGCGCCGCCAGCCCCCGGCGCAGGTTCTCCAGCGTGCCCCGCTCACTGAACCCCGCGCCCCGGAAGGGACCCTCGGCCCGGTCGGCGATCCACTGGTGCCAGGCCGCCTCGACATGGGCCGGGGTGAGCGCGGAGCCGTGCCGGGCGAGCAGCAGCCCGGAGAAGATCGCGTACTCGGTGTCGTCCGTGCCGCACGGCCGGTCGGTGACGTATCCGGTGATGCGGCCCCAGCGGGCGCGGATCTCGGAGGGCTTCAGGTTCTCGGCGGGGGCGCCCAGCGCGTCGCCCACGGCCAGGCCGAGCAGCGCGCCGCGCGCCCGCTCGCGGAGTCCGGGTGCGGCGGGGGCGGGCAGTGGGGAAGCGGGTGCGTTCGTTGCCATGGGCGGGACCCTCCTTCGCCAGGACCGCGTGGACCGCGTGGCCTTTTGCGGATGTGTCCCACCCGAGGGGCGGTGCCCTAGCCTCCGGGCCGCCGCCATCACCCGCTCGGTACCGGGAAATCCCTGCCCCGGGTGCCTGAGCTGGGAAGAAGCGGAGGTTAGCTCAGCCTGTCCTTGCTGGCGGCGGAGCGGGAATCAACGTAGGTTGAAGGTCGTTCGAAAAGTAGAATCAGTCCAAAGTTAGCTTTGGCTCAGCTTACCGGGGGTCCTCATGGCCGTCATCGAGACCGGGGCCGCGCTGCACGAGGCGCACCGCGACAACCACACGCACCGCGACGTCAACGGCGGCTGGCTGCGTCCCGCCGTCTTCGGTGCGATGGACGGCCTGGTCTCCAATCTCGCCCTGATGACCGGCGTCGCGGGCGGCTCGCTGGGTCACCAGACGATCGTGATCACCGGCCTCGCCGGGCTCGCGGCCGGCGCCTTCTCGATGGCGGCCGGTGAGTACACGTCCGTGGCCTCGCAGGCCGAACTCGTCCAGGCCGAGCTGGACGTCGAGCGCCGTGAGCTGCGCAGGCACCCGCAGGCCGAGCAGGACGAGCTGGCCGCGCTGTACGTCTCCCGCGGTGTCGAGCCCGACCTCGCCCGCGAGGTGGCCCGGCAGCTCTCGAAGGACCCCGAGCAGGCCCTGGAGATACACGCCCGCGAGGAGCTGGGCGTCGACCCCGACGACCTGCCCTCCCCGCTGACCGCCGCCGTCTCCTCCTTCGGGTCCTTCGCGCTGGGCGCCCTGCTGCCCGTCCTGCCCTACCTGCTGGGCGCGACCGCACTGTGGCCCGCCGTGCTGCTGGCGCTCGCCGGGCTCTTCGGCTGCGGCGCGGTGGTGGCACGGGTGACCGCCCGCAGCTGGTGGTTCAGCGGCCTGCGCCAGCTCGCGCTCGGTGGCGCGGCCGCCGGGGTGACTTTCGCCCTCGGCACCCTTTTCGACACCGCTGTGAGCTGAGAGACCCTGGACATATGCCGGGGCACGCATAAATAATTGTTACTCGCGGGTTTCGCGCGTTTGACCGTCGGGCATGAGCCGTAAGCACTGCGGGCAACGGCGCCCGCGGTGTACTCGCGGGACGGGCGACGACGCCTCTTCCGCCCCCTGGGCCCGACCGGTCACCACCCGTCCGGCCCAGTCGCAGGACCTGCTCGAAACCGCAGCGAAACCCCGCTTTTCCCGCCGCACCGAGCGGCGCCCGCCGTACCCCACGGCACCCCGCCGCGCCTCCTGTGGCGTCCGCATGGTGGAACGGAGTATCCGGTTCCCGACAAGCGTTCCATCATGTAACCTGCACGAAATTTCGCACCAGCAGAGGGCCAGCGTCGTCCCTCGGCACCTGCCACACGCCACTGACGACGACGGGAGAGCCGATGCGTACGACGCGCCAGCCGTCCCCGCATTCCGTGACCGACCGCGCCTGGTCCTTCATGGATGCCCGCCCTGCCGCGCAGGGCATGTACGACCCCCGCGACGAGCACGACGCCTGCGGCGTCGGCTTCGTGGCCACCCTCACCGGTGAGGCGAGCCACGCGCTGGTCGAGCAGGCGCTGACCGTACTGCGCAATCTCGAACACCGCGGCGCGACCGGTTCCGAGCCCGACTCCGGGGACGGCGCCGGCATCCTCTCGCAGGTGCCCGACGCGTTCTTCCGCGAGGTGGCCGGATTCGACCTGCCGGCCCCCGGTTCCTACGCCGTCGGCATCGCCTTCCTGCCCGAGGCCGCCACCGACGAGGTCGTCTCACGTATCGAGACGATCGCCGCCGAGGAGGGCCTCGACGTCCTCGGCTGGCGCGAGGTCCCGGTCGCCCCCGAACTGCTCGGCGCGACCGCCCGCTCGACCATGCCGGCCTTCCGCCAGCTCTTCGTCGCCGACGGTACGAGCGAGGGCATCGCTCTGGACCGCAAGGCGTTCGTGGTGCGCAAGCGCGCCGAGCGGGAGGCCGGGGTCTACTTCCCCTCCCTGTCCGCCCGGACGATCGTGTACAAGGGCATGCTGACCACCGGCCAGCTCGAACCGTTCTTCCCGGACCTGTCCGACCGCCGGTTTGCCTCCGCGATCGCGCTGGTGCACTCCCGCTTCTCCACGAACACCTTCCCCTCGTGGCCGCTGGCGCACCCGTACCGCTTCGTCGCCCACAACGGCGAGATCAACACCGTCAAGGGCAACCGCAACTGGATGCGCGCCCGCGAGTCCCAGCTCGCCTCGGACCTGTTCGGCACCGAGAACAACCTCGCGCGCACCTTCCCGGTCTGTACGCCGGACGCCTCCGACTCGGCGTCCTTCGACGAAGTGCTGGAACTGCTCCACCTCGGCGGGCGCTCGCTGCCCCACGCGGTGCTGATGATGATCCCGGAGGCGTGGGAGAACCACGCCACCATGAACGTGAAGGACGCCGACCGCCGGGCCTTCTACCAGTTCCACTCCACGATGATGGAGCCCTGGGACGGCCCCGCCTGCGTCACCTTCACCGACGGCACCCAGGTCGGCGCGGTGCTCGACCGCAACGGCCTGCGCCCCGGCCGCTACTGGGTCACCGACGACGGCCTGGTCGTCCTCGGCTCCGAGGTCGGCGTCCTCGACATCGACCCCGCCAAGGTCGTCCGCAAGGGCCGGCTGCAGCCCGGCCGCATGTTCCTCGTGGACACCGCCGAGCACCGCATCATCGAGGACGACGAGATCAAGGCGTCCCTCGCCACCGACCAGCCCTACGCCGAGTGGCTGGAGGCCGGCGAGATCGAGCTGGGCGACCTGCCCGAGCGCGAGCACATCGTGCACACCCACGCCTCCGTCACCCGCCGCCAGCAGACCTTCGGCTACACCGAGGAGGAGCTCCGGGTCATCCTCGCCCCGATGGCCAAGGCGGGCGCCGAGCCCATCGGCTCCATGGGCACCGACAGCCCCATCGCGGCCCTCTCCGAGCGCCCCCGGCTGCTGTTCGACTACTTCACCCAGCTCTTCGCCCAGGTCACCAACCCGCCGCTGGACGCCATCCGCGAGGAACTGGTCACCTCCCTGCGCTCCTCGCTGGGTCCCCAGGGCAACCTGCTCGACCCCACCGCGGCCTCCTGCCGTTCCGTCGTGCTGCCCTTCCCGGTGATCGACAACGACGAGCTGGCCAAGCTCATCCACATCAACGCCGACGGCGACATGCCCGGCTTCAAGGCCGCCACCCTCTCCGGCCTGTACCGGGTCTCCGGCGGGGGCGACTCGCTCGCCGCGCGCATCGAGGAGATCTGCGCCGAGGCGGACGCCGCCATCGACAACGGTGCCCGGCTGATCGTGCTCTCCGACCGGCACTCCGACGCCGAGCACGCCCCGATCCCGTCGCTGCTGCTCACCGCGGCCGTCCACCACCACCTCATCCGCACCAAGCAGCGCACCCACGTGGGCCTGCTGGTCGAGGCCGGTGACGTCCGCGAGGTCCACCACGTCGCCCTGCTGATCGGCTACGGCGCCGCCGCGGTCAACCCCTACCTGGCGATGGAGTCCGTCGAGGACCTGGTCCGCGCGGGCACCTTCCTGCCCGGCATGGAGCCGGAAGCGGCCATCCGCAACCTGATCCACGCCCTCGGCAAGGGCGTGCTGAAGGTGATGTCCAAGATGGGTATCTCCACCGTCGCCTCCTACCGGGGCGCGCAGGTCTTCGAGGCCGTCGGCCTGGACGACGCCTTCGTGGAGAAGTATTTCGACGGCACCACCACCAAGATCGGCGGCGTCGGCATCGACGTCATCGCCAAGGAGGTCGCCGCACGGCACGCCAAGGCCTACCCGGCCAGCGGCATCGCGCCCGCGCACCGCACGCTCGACATCGGCGGCGAGTACCAGTGGCGCCGCGAGGGCGAGCCGCACCTCTTCGACCCGGAGACGGTCTTCCGCCTCCAGCACTCCACCCGCTCCGGCCGCTTCGACATCTTCAAGAAGTACACCGACCGGGTGAACGAGCAGTCCGAGCGCCTGATGACGCTGCGCGGCCTGTTCGGCTTCGACTCCGGCCGCGCCCCCATCCCGGTGGACGAGGTCGAGCCGGTCTCCGAGATCGTCAAGCGCTTCTCCACCGGCGCCATGTCGTACGGCTCCATCTCCCAGGAGGCGCACGAGACGCTCGCCATCGCCATGAACCAGCTGGGCGGCAAGTCCAACACCGGTGAGGGCGGCGAGGACCCGGAGCGGCTGTACGACCCGGCCCGGCGCAGCGCCATCAAGCAGGTCGCCTCCGGCCGCTTCGGCGTCACCTCCGAGTACCTGGTCAACGCCGACGACATCCAGATCAAGATGGCCCAGGGCGCCAAGCCCGGCGAGGGCGGCCAGCTCCCCGGCCACAAGGTGTACCCGTGGGTGGCGAAGACCCGGCACTCCACGCCCGGCGTCGGCCTGATCTCGCCGCCCCCGCACCACGACATCTACTCCATCGAGGACCTCGCCCAGCTCATCCACGACCTGAAGAACGCCAACCCCTCGGCCCGCATCCACGTGAAGCTGGTCTCCGAGGTCGGCGTCGGCACGGTCGCGGCCGGTGTGTCCAAGGCGCACGCCGACGTGGTGCTGGTCTCCGGCCACGACGGCGGCACCGGCGCCTCCCCGCTCACCTCGCTCAAGCACGCGGGCGGCCCCTGGGAGCTGGGCCTCGCCGAGACCCAGCAGACCCTGCTGCTCAACGGGCTGCGGGACCGGATCGTCGTCCAGACCGACGGCCAGCTCAAGACCGGCCGGGACGTGGTCATCGCCGCGCTGCTCGGCGCCGAGGAGTTCGGCTTCGCCACCGCGCCCCTGGTGGTCTCCGGCTGCGTGATGATGCGCGTCTGCCACCTGGACACCTGCCCGGTCGGCATCGCCACCCAGAACCCCGTGCTGCGCGAGCGCTTCGAGGGCAAGGCCGAGTACATCGTCAACTTCTTCCGGTTCATCGCCGAAGAGGTCCGCGAGCTCCTGGCCGAGCTGGGCTTCCGCTCCATCGAGGAGGCCGTCGGCCACGCCGAGGTGCTCGACGTGGAGCGCGCGGTCGACCACTGGAAGGCCCAGGGCCTGGACCTGGCGCCGCTGTTCCACGTGCCCGAGCTGGCCGAGGGCGCGGTCCGCCACCAGGTGGTCGCCCAGGACCACGGGCTGGAGAAGGCGCTCGACAACGAGCTGATCAGGCTCGCCGCCGACGCGCTGGCCGCCACCGACGCCACCGAGGCGCACCCGGTGCGCGCCCAGGTCGCCATCCGCAACATCAACCGCACGGTCGGCACCATGCTCGGTCACGAGGTGACGCGGAAGTTCGGTGGCGCGGGCCTGCCCGACGACACCATCGACATCACCTTCACCGGTTCGGCCGGCCAGTCCTTCGGCGCCTTCCTGCCGCGCGGAGTCACCCTCCGCCTGGAGGGCGACGCCAACGACTACGTGGGCAAGGGCCTCTCCGGCGGCCGGATCGTGGTCCGCCCCGACCGGGCGGCCGACCACCTCGCCGAGTACTCCACCATCGCGGGCAACACCATCGGCTACGGCGCCACCGGCGGTGAGCTGTTCCTGCGCGGCCGGAGCGGCGAGCGGTTCTGCGTCCGCAACTCCGGGGCCCTGGTGGTCTCCGAGGGCGTCGGCGACCACGGCTGCGAGTACATGACCGGCGGTCACGCGGTCGTCCTCGGCCCGACCGGCCGCAACTTCGCGGCGGGTATGTCCGGCGGCATCGCGTACGTCATCGACCTCGACCCGGACAACGTCAACGCGGGCAACGCGAACGCGGTCGAGCCGCTGGACGACGCCGACCGGACCTGGCTGCACGACGTGGTGCGCCGCCATGCCGAGGAGACCGGTTCCACGGTCGCGGCGAAGCTCCTCGTGGACTGGGACCGGTCCGTGGAGCGCTTCAGCCGGATCATCCCCCGCACGTACAAGGCAGTGCTCGCCGCCAAGGACGCCGCCGAGCGAGCCGGTCTCTCCGAGACCGAGATCACCGAGAAGATGATGGAGGCGGCGACCAATGGCTGATCCCAAGGGCTTTCTGAACCACGGCCGCGAGGTCGCCCGGACCCGTCCTGTCGACGAGCGCGTCAAGGACTGGAACGAGGTCTACGTCCCCGGAGCCCTGCTGCCGATCATCGGCAAGCAGGCCAGCCGGTGCATGGACTGCGGCATCCCGTTCTGCCACAACGGCTGTCCGCTCGGGAACCTGATCCCGGAGTGGAACGACTACGCCTACCGGCAGGACTGGGCGGCCGCCTCCGAGCGGCTGCACGCGACCAACAACTTCCCCGAGTTCACCGGGCGGCTCTGCCCCGCGCCCTGTGAGTCGGCCTGTGTGCTGGGCATCAACCAGCAGCCGGTCACCATCAAGAACGTCGAGGTCTCGATCATCGACCAGGCGTGGGAGACCGGGGACGTGGCCCCGCGCATCCCCGAGCGGCTGTCCGGCAAGACCGTCGCGGTCATCGGCTCGGGCCCGGCCGGGCTCGCCGCCGCCCAGCAGCTCACCCGCGCCGGCCACACGGTCGCCGTGTACGAGCGCGCCGACCGCGTCGGCGGCCTGCTGCGGTACGGCATCCCCGAGTTCAAGATGGAGAAGCGGCACATCAACCGCCGTATCGAGCAGATGCGCGCGGAGGGCACCCGGTTCCGCACCGGCGTGGAGATCGGCCGCGACCTCAAGGCCAACGACCTCAAGAAGCGGTACGACGCGGTCGTCATCGCCGCCGGTTCCACCACGGCCCGCGATCTGCCCGTCCCCGGGCGGGAGCTGGCCGGGATCCACCAGGCGATGGAGTACCTGCCGCTGTCCAACAAGGTCCAGGAGGGCGACTACGTGTCCCCGCCGATCACGGCCGAGGGCAAGCACGTCGTGGTCATCGGCGGCGGCGACACCGGCGCCGACTGCGTGGGCACCGCCCACCGCCAGGGCGCGGCCTCCGTCACGCAGCTGGAGATCATGCCCCGCCCGGGCGACGCGCGGCACCCGCTGAACCAGCCCTGGCCGACCTTCCCCATGCTCTACAAGGTCACCAGCGCCCACGAGGAGGGCGGCGAGCGGGTCTACGCCGTCTCGACCACCCACTTCGAGGGCGACGAGGACGGCAACGTCCAGGCGCTGCACCTGACCGAGGTCGAGTTCGTCGACGGCAAGCTGACCCCCAAGCCGGGCAGCGAGCGGAGGATCCCGGCCCAGCTGGTCACCCTGGCCATGGGCTTCACCGGCACCGACCGGGAGAACGGCCTGGTCGACCAGTTCGGCCTGGAGCTGGACGAGCGGGGCAACATCGCCCGCGACGCCGACTTCCAGACCAACGTGCCCGGTGTCTTCGTCGCCGGCGACGCGGGCCGTGGCCAGTCCCTCATCGTGTGGGCCATCGCCGAGGGCCGCTCCGCCGCCCGCGGGGTGGACCGCCACCTCACCGGGGCCAGCGACCTGCCCGCCCCGATCCGCCCCACCGACCGCGCCCTGGCGGTCTGACACCCTCACACCCGGTGTGCCGTACAACGGCGTACGGAACATCAGACGGCGCCTGCCCGACAGTCCCCGACCGGACGCCCGGGCAGGCGCCGCCGCCTTGTCCTTATTTGGCCGGGCTTATCCAGGTGACGACAACGGCTGCGGCCACGGCGAGCACGCCGAGCAGACCGAGCCAGCGGGCCCACTCCACCAGCCGCCAGATCTCGCGGGTGCGCCGCTTCTCGTACAGGAGTAGACGGTTGGGCTCGCTGTAGATCTGCACGCCAGGTCGGTCGTGCACGGCAAGGACACTCAGCCAGGAGGCCGTGACCAGAGCGAGGAAACCGCAGCTCAGCAGTGCGATGACGACCCAGCGAGGAGTGCCCGACAGTTTGCTTAGATTCTCTTGTCCCTTGAGGACGAAGACGGCGGCCAGGAGCCCGGTGAGCGACGACAGGTAGGTCCGGTAGCCCTCTGCCTGCTGGAGAGCGATGCGCAGTTGCTGATGTGGTTCGCGCAGCGTCTTCGCTCGCTGCTCGGCGTCGAGCAGTTGCTCGGGGGTGAAGAGCGGTGACGACATGGCTGCGCTCAGCCTCCGGTTGTCAGATGGGCGGGCGGCGGCGCGAGGTTCAGCAACGCCCCACAGCCGCCGAGCCGTTCGGGGCGGGGCTGGTGGTAGCCGTCGCAGGCACAGGACATGCTCCATACCTCCGGCTCAGCGGGCGACTTGCGGCGGCCGAGGAAACCCCCCTTGGCCACCGTCGGCTGGATCGGGCCGAAGGAGTGGGTCATGGAGCAGCCGCACACGGGGCAGGTACCAGTGACCGTGAACTCCCGCTCGCCGTCGAAGTCCTGCACCGCCCACTCGAAGGTAAGTGTGTCCCCGTGGGGGTGGAAGCGGTAGGGCGTCGCCGATGTCATGAGGAGGGTGCCTTTCGCCTGGGTAGGGAGATGTCGAAGAGGCGGGCGAAGCGGCTCAGCCGGTCGTGCACCGCGGCCTCGCTCAGGTCCGTCTCTTCGGCGCAGAGTGTGATGTGCTCTTCGGAGACGTCGCCGGTGAGGGCGGGAGCACGACCCGTCAGCCGGGTGGTCAGGATGATCACGTCCTGCCAGTCGGGGATGATTTGCGCTTCCTCTCCCTCCGGTGGAGCGACGGTGACTTCCAGGCCGAGGCAGGCGAACGGGGCGTAGCGGTCATAGGTGTCGGTCAGGGTCCAGCCGAAGCGACCCGCGACGAGGACGAGTTCAAGAGGTCCGAGATGGCCGGGGCCTAAGAGGCCCTTGTCGAAGGCGGCGAAGTCGAGCTTCGTTGGGGTGAAGTTGGCGAGGCGGGCAGACTCGGGGCCCTGAAAGTCGCCAGGAAGTTCAATGCCCGCCACCGCGGCCAGCGGCGCGACGTGCTGGAAAGCCTTTCCGAGGGTGTCGATGCCGTCCCTGATGCCATTCGACGCGAACGTCAGGATGTCGAGGACGGACAAGTGCGCCTTGAGAATCACGGGATCGAAGATCGACCGCCTGTCATCGGATCGAAGAGCGCTTGCGTCCCTCTCACTCAGCCGGAGACTGCGGAATTCGGCAGGGATCTCTGGGACGCTCAACGGGAGATAGGTGTCCAGTTGTCGCAGCTCGTCTGCCACTACACCGAGTTCGAGATCCAGTTTCGCGGCGAGTGCCAAGAGGTAGCCGATGGTGGCACCTCCCTCGTCGAACTTGCAGCTGTTCGAAGAGACCTGACTGGGGTACGGGACCACTAGGCGATGCCGGGGTGCCATCACCTGGCGTTCAAGGGCCTCCAGGTCGGCTTCCTGCCAATCCAGCATGCCGAGGGCTTCCAAGGCCTCCACCGTCGCCCTAAGAACATCTGTGCCCGGCTTGACTTCGTTCCTGAAGGAACCCACCAGTTCCCAGGGCCTCAGGACGAGGTCAATGATCTCTTCGTGGCTTGCTGGGTGGGAGAGGTTAAGCCCAGTCGGTGCTGTCCAGGCGGCGGCCTCTGGTGGCAGCTCGGGCGCGCGGGCGCCCGTGATGGCGGTACCCGAGTTGATGAGGTCCGCCACGTCGCCCAGCGTGACACCGGTCTGTTGTGAAAGTGCGATGAGGTGGCGTAGAGGGATGGCACCTTCGCGCCAGGGGCTTTTCCTGTCGAAATCCCGCGATAGCAGGAGTTGCTGGTCCGGCGGTAGGGCGTGCACATCCATCACCTCGGGGGTGGGAGGCGAGTCCAGTGAGTACCCGAGGCAGGTGAGCTGTTCGATGCGCTGGACCAACTCAGGCAGCGCGAAGGGGGAGGAGGCGCGACTCAGGAGGTCGACCGGGCCAATAGCACCGGGGAGCCAGTTGCCGCCGTCCAGCCATGGGGACGTGAGGGCATCATTGATCGCCAGGCGATCCGCTTCGGCCTCCGTGAGGCGCTCCTTCGCGATGCTGTCCGGAAGGGGCGGCGGTGCGGGCAACGTTGGATCCACGCTGCGCAGGTGTCGAAGCAGTTCGACCGCTTCCGCCAAGGGGATCCCATGGAGCGCCGAGATTGCGAGCAGTGGGGCATGTCGGGCGGGCGCTCTCGTCGGCTCGGGGGGATTTCTGGACCACAAGCGAAAGGGCATGACGTCCTCTGTCGGGCACAGTTCCTCCTGCAAGGACGTGTAGGCGGAGTAGAGGTCCGCGCCGGCCTGCGTGACGTGGACGCTGGCGAGGGCTGCTATGTCCGCTACTTCGGGCACCTCGACACCGGCAACGGCGTACCGGCGAAGGGCACGCAGTGTCCTGCGCACGGGACGTGCGGCTTGCGCGGCTGAATGCAGGATGGCCTGCCAGCTCTTCAGTTCTCTGGCCTGGAAGAGGAGGGCGTCGAGCCCTTCCGGGGCGGGATATCCGTCGGGCGCGAAGATCTCTTCGTTGTGATCCAGGCCGAGCAGTCCAGTCCTCCAGCGAGTGAAGAGAGTGGCTTCGTGTACTCCTCCCGTCAACGTAAGCGGCGGCTGGGTGTAGTCAAGAAGGCTCCCGTCGGTAGGGAGACACCCGGGCACCGCCAGTCGCATCGTGCCCTGCACCAGCCGTCGGCCCTGCTTCAAGTCGAACACGGCCATTGTCGTGTCGGGTAGCGACTCCAGCAGCCCCACGGCCATGCGCGGTGTTTTCCGTGCCAGCTCCCACAGCCATGGCAGGGACACGTCGGTCAGTCGAGCCGCCGCGGTCGGTATCCGGTCCGTCGCCTCGCGCATGACTAGCTCATCGTCGTACGAAAGCAGGTGGTTTCGGTCGACGCTCGGAACCGGAGCATGTCGCTCACGCAGATTGACCACATACCCGTACACAGCGGGGGCGTTCTCGACCAGGATGCCGTCCAGGAGCAGCTGTCCCTCTCCCTGCACGAGCCATGCCTCGTCGGCTCCGTCGCCGTGTTCGTCACGCAGTGCGACGGGCGGCACACGCCATTCGTTCCGCCCGGCCAGCCGACCCGGCTCCCAGGTCAGTTTGCGGAAGGTCTCTCCTGGCTTGGTCAACTCCACTGCTGTCACGTTGTGCTCGGACACCCACAAATGAGTCCGCAACGTCTCGACCAGGGAGGGCGCCTTCTCGCCCTCCCCTGGCTCCGCCAAGTAGAGACGTACGCGTGTACCACCGTCTTCCGGGACTTCCGGGTCCTCCGAGGTATTGATCTGGAGCAGACCGGACCCCGAGCGGATGTCGACGCGCAGGGGCGCCTCCGGGCCGGTGCGGCCAGTGGCGTCGACGGCGCGTGTCCACACGACGACCTCGTCGGCGAGCATGAAGTAGCTGAACACGCCGATGCCGAATCGTGAGTTAAAGGATCTGTCGACGATCCCGGCGCGACGCCAGTTGCGACGTTCCTGGACGAAGTCGGGGTCCTGCTCGTAGCGTTTGCCCGCCCGAGCGAACATCGACGTGAGCCGGGCACGGCTCATCCCGGATCCGTTGTCGTGGCACTCGATGAAGGGGCGGCCGCGGTCCCAGCCCTGGGTAAAGACGATCTCCCCGTCCCAGCTGGAATTGATCCTGCCGTACCGACGGCGCATCTCCCGGTACCGGCAGGCGTCGAGGGCGTTCTGGTACATCTCCCGCACCGCGAGCATCCGATCGCCGTACAACTGCGTGCCCATGAGCAGAGGGCGGATCTCGTCCTCGGCGAGGCGGAATCGCTCGAGTGGCTCCTTGTAACGGCCCGGCAGGGACCGTAGTTCCTCCGTCGTCACACTGTCTGGAAGCCCACGCAACAATGGTGGTGCCACCGCGTCCGCGTGACCGAAGGCCCGCACCGTGGCGTCGGCGACGAGTGCCATCTCCTCCACCGCGGCATGCAGAGCCGGGTGCGGGCAGCGCAGTCGTACCGTGATGCCGCGGGACGTAGCTGTGCGACCGTCCGTCTCCTCGTAGTCGAGACCACCCAAGGCGGCCACCACGGTGCTCGGCAGCAGGGGCTCATGTGCACCGAGGTGGTCAACGAGGACGCTGGACAGCCTACGCGGGGCGGCGGCCAACAGTCCGGCCGTCCACAGAAGGCGGGCGAGCTGGTCGCCTCGCCAGTGATTGCCGCGTACCGGTTTGGTCGAGATCCACTGGTCGCCGCGTTGCGCGTCGCTGAACCGTGGGCTGAGCCCCGGCTTCACCGTCAGGTGGCCGAGCACTTGGCGGACCTGGTCGTCGATCTCCAGACGTTCCTCGGGGCTCCGGCGGCCCGGGGAGGTCAGGGTGTCGACGGCCGCCTCGATCGCCTCCACCACCTTCGTGATCAACTCGTCGATGGCGCCCTGCCCGCCGCGCTCCCACAGCTCGTCCCAGTCGGCAATGAAGCGGTGCCGCAACCAGTGGTCCGCAGCCGTCGCGGCCGATTCGAGTCCGCGACTGCGCAGGGTCTCGGTGGTGCGTACGACGAGTGAGTGGGCGCGGCACACATCGCGTGCGGCGTCCCGCATCAGCCGCCGCCGGTCTCCCGGGGGTTGCGTCTCCTGGCCGCGCGGTCCTGGGTCGAACTGGTTGGGCAGCAGCGTGCTCAACTGATCCAGGGTGATCGCGACGATGCCCTCCTGCACGATGGCTGCCGCCAGCAGGCACGCGGTCTCGGCCGGCGACAGCAGCTCGTCCTCGCGCTCCAGTGAAGCCCGCGCGACCAGATCGGTGAGCCGGGCGTCCAGTCGCTCCGGATACAAGGGGTCGGTCCAGGGATCCTCGCGGTAGGCGCGGGTCTGCGCGCCGGTCCCCGCGACGTAGCGCACCAGCTCGGCCAGCCGGTCCTTGACCCGGGCGTGTGCTTCGGGGCGGCCGGAGGTGTGGCGCCATAGATCGGACTCGCGGATGACGCGCGTCCAGTCCAGGGTCTGTTTGGTGCCCTCACACACGACCGGATCCCGTGACTCCACGCCTGGGGCCGGCTCGGGTTGCCGCGTGGCGACGGTCGGCGTCCGTACCTGGGGGTAGCGCCCGGCGAGCCGGAGCAGCTCCTCCTGCGCGTATTCGGCGACCGCCCGGAACGTGGTCGGCGGGTTGACTCGGGACAGCGAGGTGGCAAGGGCCTGCGCGAACCAGCTGCCCGTCAGGGGATCCGCGTAGGCGCGCTGTCCCGGCCCACAGCTGTAGAGCCAATAAGCCTCGTGTGCTCCCGCCCATTCGGCGTCGGTGTCACCCGATACATGACGGGGTTCCTCGGAGCGGCAGACGTCGAGACAGACGATGGCAGTGACGCCCTGAGGAAGAGCACCGAGCAGGCCGGCGGGTGAGGCTTTCAGCAGGATGGTGGGGTGCAGGCGCCTGATGCCGTCCGGACCCGGCGCTCCTGGCTGACTGTCGCGCAGCACCAAGTGGTCACGGCCGTGAAGCATCACCCCGTGGCCGGAGAAGTACAGGAACGCCGTGTCTCCGGGCCGACAAGAGGCCAGGAAGTCGGTGACGGTCGCGATGACCGGCCCGAAGGAGGTGTCGTCGTCACTCTTGACCGTGACTTCGTAGCCTGACTGTTCGAGAGCCGTGGCGACCAACGACACGTCGCGCTCTACGAAGTCCAACGACCGGTATACAGCGGCCAGTTCCGGCACCTTCGACAGATACGGCGTGTCCTTCACACCGATCAACAGCGCTTTGCGCCTCCCGGAAACCGCCGTGTCCCGCGCCTGCTCCATCCACCGGCCCCCTCATCCAGTCGCTCGGGTGAATCATCCCAGAAGTAACCCGCGGGGAGAATGAGTTGGCTTAGGGCAGCAGTACCCCCAGGGGGCGCCCCGGACTAGTTCAGGCAGCCCCGCTGGTGAGCGTGGCCACCTTCACCGCCGCCAGCACCAGCAGCAGGGCCAGCAGACCCGCGCACGCGGCCCACTGGATCAGCGTGCGGCGGTCGCCGCGCGGGGCGTAGGCGAAGGCGAGGGTGACCACGGCGCCCGCGAGCAGGCCGCCGAGGTGGCCCTGCCAGGAGGTCGCGAAGGCGGAGATCACCAGCCAGATCAGCAGGCCGGTCATGTACTGGTTGACCGACCGCATGCCGTAGCCGAGCCGCCGTCCCATCACCCAGTACGCGGCGCCCAGGCCGAACACCGCGCCCGAGGCGCCCACGGTCGGCACGTCCGGCGCGATCAGCAGCACCAGGACCGAGCCGCCGAGCGCCGAGAGCAGATACAGCGCGAGATAGCGGGCCCGGCCGAGCTGGGTCTCCACCACCCGGCCGACGTTCACCAGCGCCACCATGTTCAGCACGATGTGCACCACGCCGATCCCGTCGTCCGGCGGCATGTGCAGGAACGCGCCGGTCAGCAGCCGCTCCCACTGCCCGCCCACCACGCCCTCCGGGGTCAGCACGGAGTCGTACGGGTACTGCCACAGGTAGTGGCCGCCGTCCGGGCCCACCAGGCCCGCGCCGAGCATCCCGAACCGGTCCACGACCGAGGGCCGGGCCAGCTCCGCGAGGTAGGCGAGCACGTTCAGCGCCACCAGAACCCAGGTGACCAGCGGGAACGTACTGATCCGGCCGCCGAAGGCGGTCCGCGCCTGCCGCACCGAGCGGGCGCCCTCCTGCACGCACTCCACGCACTGGTGGCCGACCGACGCCTCGCGCATGCAGTCCGGGCAGATGTAGCGGTCACAGCGGGTGCAGCGGACGTGCGACTCCACCTCGGGATGACGGAAGCACGTGGTCACGGCGGACTCGGCGGTCACGGCCGGCTCCTTAGAGGAAAAGGGGTGTCGAAGGTGAGCCGGTGGGGACGGCGGCGAACAAAATATCGGATCATCGCAGGATGGCCGCGCCCCCGGCTGTGATCAACCGATTTCCCGACGCCGCGTCACCGCGCCGCCCGCTTCGCACTCGTGCGGATGAACCCCCTGGTGCGGCGCGTTCCCGCAGGTCGGGGGGCGTGCTGAGGATGGCCCGGAGCGCCGCGCCAACCGCAGTCACCCGGCCCGCACCTGACGGACCGCTGCGTCGTGCGCGGGTCCGGAAGGAGCCGGCCTTGACCGAGCAGACGGAGCAGGCGGAGCGGGGCGTCGGGGAGTTCACCCTCACCGGTCCGCTGACCACCGCGCCCCCGGCCGGGTACACCGCCCCCGAGCCCGACGAGAAGTGGACGCTGAGGGGCGGCTTCGCCCACGTCTACTACGGTGAGCGCAACCAGGGCATCGTCCGCCCGGTGATCATGGCCGACGGCTTCAACCTCGGCAAGAGCGACCTCGCCTGGCTCTACGCGGGCCTCGACGGCGACTTCCCCCTCCTGACCGAGCTGCGCCGCCGGGGCCGCGACGTCGTCCTGGTCGGCTTCGACGAGCGCAGTGCCTCGGTGCTCGACAACGCCCGGACGGTCACCGAGGCGGTGCTGCGGACCATCGCCGAACGGCTCGGCTCCGCCCGCCTCACGGTGGGCGGCTTCAGCATGGGCGGCCTGGTCACCCGCTACGCGCTCGCCCGGATGGAGCACGACGGCATGGACCACCAGGCCGCCGTCTACTTCTCCTACGACACCCCGCACCGCGGCGCCTACATCCCCATCGGCCTCCAGGCGTTCGCGCACTTCATCCCGGTGCCCAACGACTTCGCCCGGCAGATGAACAGCCCGGCCGCCCGCCAGATGCTCTGGCGGCACTACGACGCGATGACCGGCCAGAACGGCATCGCCCCCGAGCGCCGCGAGTTCCTCCAGCGCCTGGCCGACGTCGGCGGCTGGCCGCGCCTCCCGCGCGTCCTGGCCCTCGCCAACGGCCGCGGCGACGGCACCGGCATCGCCGTCCCGCCCGGCGAGACGGTGCTGAAGTCGGAGCGGGTCTACCCCGGCACCGTCTTCTACGCCCAGGCACAGGGCCGCGAGGTCACCGTCGCCGAGCTGAAGCGCCGCTTCCCCGCGTCCGAGAAGACGATCACCACCGGCGACCTCCCCGAGATGGACGGTGCCCCCGGCGGCACCCTGCGCTCCTACGGCATCCTCGCCGACGCCCTGAGGAAGGCCGGGGCGCAGGTCGATCTGCGGCACGAGGAGATCTGCTTCGTGCCCACGGTCAGCGCGGTCGCCCTCCGCGACCTGGACCAGCAGAAGGACCTGTACGTGAAGGTGGAGGACGTCGACCCGGACGAGAGCGAGGCCGACGACTTCATCTGGTCCTCCACGACCACCGCGCACACGGCGGTCACCGAGGAACTCGGCACCTGGCTGCTGGACCGCCTCCCCGAGTGAACCGCACCGGGCACTGCCAGGTCCTGTTGTCAGACAGGACCTAGGTGTCGCACTCCAGCACCGTCCGGCACAGCCCGCAGCGTGCCTTGACCCGGCCCTTCACCGGCACCCGGATGCGCTGGTGGCACACCGGGCACGGGAAGGCCACCTTCAGCCCCGCCCTGTCCGGGGTGAACTCGTAGGGGGAATCCGGACGGGGCCGGCCGCCGTCGTGCCGGGCGGTGTCACGCCGGTCGTGGACGTAGCGCCGCCGGGCCGCCCAGCCCGCCCCGCTCAGCGGCGCCCGCCGCTCGTCCGCCCGCGCCCGGTCCCGGCCCGCGACGTACGCCGTGTACGCCTGCGGACTGGTGAACCACACCGCCGGGTCCTCGCCGAACACCGCCGCCCGCTTCGCAAGGACGTAGCCGAACTCCTCCGGGGTGAGATAGCCGAGCTTCTGCGACGCCTCCCCGTGCTCCCGGTAGGCGTCCAGCAGCAGCCAGCCCGCGCCGAGGTACGTGGTCACCGTGTCGGTGAGGATCTCGTTCTCCGCGGTGGTGGGGAACGCAAGGCCCAGCCGGTGCAGATACACATGGGCCACCTCGTGGGCGAGGGCCGCGCCGATGTCCCGCCGGTGGGTGCGGAAACGGTCGTTCAGCTCCACGAAGTACTCCGGGCCCGCCGCGAGTTCCACATCTGCGGCGTGCGTCATCTCCCGGAAGCAGACGATCAGCCGTGCGTCCGGCAGCCGGAAGTGCCGCACCAGCTCCCGCGCCACCCGCTGCGCGCCCAGATGGAGGTCGTCCTCGTCGCCGAAGGCCACGTCGGCCGGGGCGACGCTCGCCGCGAAGGTCCGCAGGCCGTCCTCCGACAGCCGCCGGTACAGCGCCGTGACCGCCGACCGCACCGTCTGGAGGTGCGGGAAGCCGTGTTCCACCGGTCCGCCTGCCACCACGCCCGCACCCCCGAAGGTCGCCCGGAACACCTCTCCCACTGTAGAACCGCCCACCGCCACCGCCACCGCCCGCGTCCGTGAGGCCCCGCCGCCGGACTCCCGTCTGTCGCGCCGCCCTGCACGCACTAGGGTTGACGCCCATGACCATCAGCAGCACCGGCACCGGTGACGTCGACCCCGAGGCCCGCGAGGAACTGGAGCGGCTGCGGGCCAGCATCGACAACATCGACGCGGCCGTCGTCCACATGCTGGCCGAACGCTTCAAGGCCACCCAGCAGGTCGGCCGCCTCAAGGCCCGCCATCACCTGCCGCCCGCCGACCCCGGCCGGGAGGCCCGCCAGATCGAGCGGCTGCGCAGCCTCGCCGAGGACGCCCGCCTCGACCCCGCCTTCGCCGAGAAGTTCCTGAACTTCATCGTCGCCGAGGTGATCCGGCACCACGAGCGCATCGCCGAGGACTCCGCCCACATCCGCCCCTGACCCGCGTACGCCCGGCGCGGGGCCGGACATAAGCCGCGTACCGAACCTCCCCTGTCGGCCGCCGGGGGCGATCGGGCAGCATGGCCCCCATGTCCGTACTGACGCGCGACGAAGCGCAAGCCCGAGCAGAGTTCCTCGACGTCCACCACTACACCGTCGATCTCGACCTCACCACCGGTGACGAGACCTTCGGCTCCCGTACCGCGGTCCGGTTCACCGCGCGCACGGACGGGGACACCTTCGTCGAGCTGAAGCCCGCCGAGCTGCGCGCCGTCACCCTCGACGGACAGCCCCTGGACACCGCCACCCTCGACGGCAACCGGCTGCCGCTGAAGAACCTCACCGCGGGCGAGCACGAACTCACCGTCGACGCGGTCATGCGCTACTCCCGCACCGGCGAGGGCATGCACCGCTTCACCGACCCCACCGACGGCGAGACCTACGTCTACACCCAGCTCTTCCTC
>NZ_MUNH01000411.1:0-662 GCF_002154615.1 Streptomyces recifensis | reverse complement strand
GGTGAGGGTGCGGGCGCGGAGGTCGGGGAGGTGTTCGCGCAGCCGGGCCATGCGGAGGCTGTTGCCGGCGCCGGTCCAGATGATGGCGGCGAGGATCGCGGCGAGCAGGGCGTCGGTGACGGTGTCCATGCCGCTGACGTCCCGGTCGCCGCCGAGGGTGCCGGACTGGTTGAGCAGGGGCAGTCCGATGAGGACGGAGACGGCGAGGGCGCGGCCGACCCAGGCGGCGGCGACGGTGCCGGTCATGGGGCGGCCGGTGATCTTCCAGACGACGGCGCGGAGCATGCGGCCGCCGTCGAGCGGGAGGCCGGGCAGCAGGTTGAAGATCGCGACGATCAGGTTGGAGATCATCAGCCCGGCGAGGAGGACGCCGGGGACGGTGCCGGGCTCGACGGGTTTGAGGGCGAGGTAGAAGAGTCCGGCGAGGACGAGGGAGAGCAGGGGCCCGACGAAGGCGAGGACGAATTCGCGGCCGGGTGTCTCGGCTTCCTTCTCGATCTCGGAGACGCCGCCGAAGAACTGGAGCTGGATGCGGCGGACGGGGAGTTTGAAGCGGAGGGCGGCGATGGTGTGCGCGAGTTCGTGGACGAGGACGGAGGCGTAGAAGGCGACCGCGAAGAAGAGGGAGACGAGGTAGCGCAGGGCGCCGAGTTCGGGCAGGA
>NZ_MUNH01000410.1:0-7304 GCF_002154615.1 Streptomyces recifensis | reverse complement strand
CGGCCCGGTGCTGGTCGACTGGGAGCACGCCGGCTGGTATCTGCCGGGATACGACCTGGCCACCCTCTGGCTGGTCCTCGGGGACGCTCCGGACGCGCGCCGTCAGATCAGCCAGCTCGCCCAGTCGGGCGGCCCGGCCTCACGCGACGCCTTCCTGGTCAACCTGATGCTGGTGCTGACCCGCGAGATCCGGGCCTACGAGACCGCCGTACAGCGTTCGATGCACGGCACTCCCCCGGCCCCGGTCGCCCCGGGCGTGACCCCGTCCGGTGAGGAACAGCGCCTGCTCCTGCGGCGGCTGCACGACGACTGCCACATGGCCCGCCGGGCCGTGCGCGCGGCGGTCGGCACCCGCTAGAGCGGGCCTGGAGCACCGCGGTACGCCCGAGCGGCGGCGCATCGCGGTTCCTGGTTCCGGGCCCGTGAGGCGGGGGGTCAGTGGTTTACGCCACTGACGCCCCGCAGGCCCGCGCCCCATCAGCGCGAAACTCGCCCGAAACCCTGTGTGACGTGGGAAATCATCTTCCCGAGGGCATCATTGACGGATCGTCGGCAAGCCGGTACCACTGACCAAGCTCGGCGCCGCCCGTCCCGCCACGCCCCGCCCGTCACAGGAGGCCGCATTGCGAGGATTCGCCCCCGACCCGTCGTCCGCACCCGGTGTCAGACGCCTGAAGCGGACCGCCGGAACGCTCGCCACGGCCGCCCTGGTGCTGCCGCTGCTCGGCGCAGCCCCGGCCGCGCCCACCGATCCCCCGGACGGCCGGCTCCAGCACGCCTTCGGCAGTGCGGCCGCCGAGTACCGCGTCCCGCAGAGCGTCCTGCTGGCCGTCTCCTACCTCCAGTCGCGCTGGGACGCGCACGCCGGTGCGCCCAGCGTCAGCGGCGGCTACGGCCCGATGCACCTGACCGACGCGGGTACCGCGCTGGCCGCGACGGAGCACCACGCGCAGGGCACGGAGGACGCCCGAGGTGACGACGCCCGCCCCGCGCTGCACCCCGGGGCCGGGGCGCCGGCCCCCTCGAAGCTGCCCGCCCGGCTGACCACACTGCGCCGCGCGGCGGAGCTGACGGGCCGTCCGGCGGCCGAGCTGCGTACCGACCCGGCGGCCAACATCGCCGGCGGCGCCGCACTGCTCGCGGCCGCCCAGCGCGAGCTGGGCGAGCCCCTCAGCGCCGACCCGGCCGCCTGGTACGGCGCGGTGGCCCGCTTCTCCTCCGCCGACGACACGGCGACGGCCGCCGCGTACGCGAACGACGTGTACGACGTGCTGCGCACCGGCGAGCAGCGCACCACCGACGCCGGCCAGCGGGTCGAGCTGAAGGCGAGCCCTCGACTCGAGCCCGACACCGCCCAGTTGAAGCGTGCCGGGCTGCGTACCGCGCCCGCCGGTGACGTCGAGTGCCCGAGGTCGGTGTCCTGTGTGTCGGTCCCGGCGCCGTACGAGGAGTTCGGGGACAACGACTACGGCAACCACGACCTGGGCCTGCGCCCGGCCGCCGAGCGGGTGAAGTACATCGTCATCCACGACACCGAGGGCGGCTGGGACGGGGTGATGAACCTGATCCAGGACCCGACCTATGTCTCCTGGAACTACACCATCCGCTCGACCGACGGTCTGATCGCCCAGCATGTGAAGGCGAAGGATGTCGCCTGGCACGCCGGGAACTGGGATGTGAACGCCCGCTCCGTGGGCATCGAGCACGAGGGTTTCCTCACCGACCCGGACGCCTGGTACACGGAGGCGATGTACCGCTCCTCGGCCCGGCTGGTGAAGTACCTGTCCCGCGCGTACGGCGTGCCGCTGGACCGGCAGCACATCCTGGGCCACGAGAACGTGCCCGGCCCGACGACGTCCACGATTCCCGGCATGCACACCGATCCGGGCCCGTACTGGGACTGGCGGCACTACTTCCAGTTGCTCGGCCACCCCTTCAAGCGCACCGGTACCAGCCGTTCCGGCCTGGTGACGATCCTGCCGGACTACGCGGCCAACCAGCCGGTCTACACGGGCTGCACGACGAAGGGCGAGCCGTGCCCGGCCCACGGTTCCGGCGAGGTGCGGCTCTACTCCGACCACGATGTGCAGGCGCCGCTGATCAAGGACATCGGCCTGGGCACCGCCCCGACCGACGGCGTCAACGACCTGTCCTCACGCGTCTCCACCGGCCAGCAGTACGCGGTCGCGGACCGCTGGGGCGACTGGACGGCGATCTGGTACCTGGGGCAGAAGGCGTGGTTCCTCAACCCGCACCGCGAGGCCACCGCGGTCCCCGCGTCCGGGGTCACGATCACCCCGAAGGCGGGTCTGGCGAGCGTCCCGGTGTACGGCCGCGCCTACCCGGAGAAGGAGGCGTACCCGGCGGGCGTCCCGGCGCAGTCGGTGGTGCCGCTGCCGTACACGATCCCAGCCGGACAGAAGTACGTCGTCGGTGACCGGGTTCCGGGCGAGTACTACTACGCGGTCACCTTCACCGAGGACTCGCACCGGGTCATCACCGGCAAGGACCTGTACTACGAGATCCAGTACGGCCACCGGGTCGGATTCGTCCGCGCTGCGGACGTGGACCTGGCGGCCGCCCGCCGCTAGGCGGACCGGGACCGGGCGGCCTCAGCCCTGCTGGAACAGCTCCGCCGGGAGCGGCTTCAGCAGGGCGTACAGGTCGTCGGTGATGGGGCGGTCCCAGGCGGCGATGGTCACCAGGACGCCGTCACTGCGGTCGAACTGCACGCAGGAGATCCGGCCCTCGGAGAGCTTGAGGCGGCGGACGATCAGCAGGTTGTCGCCCTGGAGGACGGGGGTGTCCTCGGAGCCGACGACGGTGACCTCCTCCTCGTTGTCCAGCGCCAGCAGGAGCTGGGCCACCTCGAAGGGGATCTCGCCCTCGGCGGTCTCGCGGGCCGGGGAGCCCTCGGGGAGATTGCCGATGATCATGGCGGGGCCACGGCCGCCGAACAGGTCGTAGCGCAGGAAGACGCCCTGGCAGCTTCCGTCGGGAGCGGGCAGCAGGCCCGCGCCGAGGTTGCCGGGCCAGTCGCCGGGGTCCATGGCCAGCACGTCGAAGTCTGGTCCGGCGGGAGTGGCGCTGCGGCGGCGGAGGAACGACATGCCGCCAATGGTACGTGCCCGAAGGGGCCCGGCGGCGTGCGGGAGCCCTCCCGACATGCCCCCGTGCGGGCTCATTCCTCGACGAGGCCGGAGGGCACGACGGCGACGGGGCTCGCCGCGTGCAGCAGGACGGCCTGGGTGACCGAGCCGAGCATGCGGGCGGGCGCGAGCAGCCGGCGCCGGTGGCGGCCGACGACGACCAGATCGGCGCCGGCCGAGAGGGCGACCAGGTGTCCGGCGGCGTCGCCCGGCAGCGCCTCGGCCTCCGCGTCGACGCCCGGGTACTGGGCGCGCGGCGGGTCGAGGAAGCCCTCGGCGAGGACGCGGGTCTCGCTCTCCACGGCGACCTGGTCGACGGGCGGCGGGACGAGCTGGCCGGGGGCGGACCAGGTCTGTACGGGCCACGGGTAGGCGGCGATCACCTGGAGGCGCGCGCCGAGGAGCGACGCCTCGGCGAAGGCGAACCCGAGAACGCCGTCGTCGGGGCTGTCGACGTGGAGCCCGACGACGACCCGTCGTCCGGGTTCGGCCGGGGGCTCGGCGTGCACCTCGCGGCCGGGGCGGGGGACGACGACCACCGGGCAGGGCGTGTCGCGGGCGGCGGCGACGGAGTTGGAGCCGAGCAGCAGGCTGGCGAAGCCGCCCCGGCCGCGTGAGCCGAGGACCAGCAGCTGGGCGTCGGCGCCGAGTTCGGGCAGGACCGCGCCGGGTACGCCCTCGACGGCGACGTACTCCACGGTGGGCAGCTCGGGCAGGCCGGCGAGCCGGTCGCGGACCTCGTCCAGAACGGGGTCGCCGCTGTCGTCGGGCGGGCCGGCGACGAGGATGTCGGCCTGGCCCCAGGCCGCGTACTGGCGGACATGCACCACGCGCAGCGGGGCGACGCGGCGGCGGGCGGCCTCCAGGGCCCAGTCGAGGGCGCGCAGGCTGTCCTCGGAACCGTCGACCGCGGCGATGACCGGCACAGCGCTCATCGTTCCTCACCTCCCGGGACGCGGCCTCCCCGTGCCGGGGCGGGCCTCTTGTCGGGGCCAGCCTCGCTCAGGCGGCGGACGGGTGGTGGCGGCGCGGGGCGCGTGTTGGGCAATCGCGGCCGGAACACCCCCGGTCGGCTCCGGCCGGGTCCGCCCGTTCGCGTCAGGTGAGGTCGAACTCGCCCTCGCGGGCCCCCAGGACGAAGGCGCCCCATTCGGCGGGGGTGAAGATCAGGGAGGGGCTCTCGGGGCGCCGGCTGTTGCGCATGGCGACGAAGCCCTCGACGAAGGCGATCTGGACATCGCCCCGCCCCCCGCTGCTGGACTGCCACTCGGCCCCGCTGAGATCCAGGTCCGGCTTGTCCCAGCCCGTGAGCGACTGCTGCTGGATGGTGCTCTCGGCCACGTCCGTGCTCCTCCCACTTCGTCGTCCGCGGCTCAGCCTAGCGACCGGCCAGGACGCCGCACAGGCCACGTGAGGGGGACCTTGTGGCGGGTGGGTGTACGCGGGTGCCTGGTCGCGCACGGAAAAATCCCGGCCCGCCTCTTGTCCCGGGCCCGACGGCCTGAATTACTGACCTCGGCACGATCGACCGAATGATCGGTCGTCCGTATTGCGTGTCGTGATGTGTGTCGTGTGCGAAGGGATGCCCCGATGGCGGATGAGACGGACCTGCTGGACGCGGGTGAGCGGCTGGGGCCGGAGGAGCTGCGGGCACTCCAGCTGGAGCGGCTGCGCGCCTCGCTGCGGCACGCCTACACGCATGTGCCGTTCTACCGGGAGTCCTTCGACAAGGCGGGGGTCCTCCCGGAGGACTGCCGCTCGCTGGCGGACCTCGCGCACTTCCCCTTCACCACCAAGGCGGACCTGCGGGCGAACTACCCGTACGGCATGTTCGCGGTGCCCCGCGAGCGGGTGCGGCGGCTGCACGCGTCCAGTGGGACGACGGGGCTGCCCACAGTGGTGGGCTACACCGACAACGACCTTTCGGTGTGGGCGGACATGGTGGCCCGCTCGATCCGGGCGGCGGGCGGGCGGCCCGGTGACGTCGTCCATGTCGCGTACGGCTATGGACTGTTCACCGGAGGACTGGGCGCGCACTATGGCGCCGAGCGGCTGGGGTGCACGGTGGTGCCCGCGTCCGGGGGCATGACGTCCCGGCAGGTGCGGCTGATCCAGGACCTCGGCCCCGGCGTCATCATGGTCACCCCCTCGTACATGCTGACGCTGCTGGACGAGTTCGAGCGGCAGGGCGTGGACCCGCGCTCCACCTCGCTGCGGGTGGGGGTGTTCGGGGCGGAGCCGTGGACGGAGAGCATGCGGCGGGAGATCGAGGAGCGGTTCGCCATCGACGCCGTGGACATCTACGGTCTCTCCGAGGTGATCGGTCCGGGCGTGGCGCAGGAGTGCGTGGAGACCAAGGACGGTCTGCACGTGTGGGAGGACCACTTCTATCCGGAGGTGGTGGACCCGATCACCGGCGAGGTGCTGCCGGAGGGCGAGCGGGGCGAGCTGGTGTTCACCTCGCTCACCAAGGAGGCGATGCCGATCGTCCGCTACCGGACACGGGACCTGACCCGGCTGCTGCCGGGGACGGCGCGGGTGTTCCGGCGGATGGAGAAGATCACCGGGCGCAGCGACGACATGGTGATCCTGCGCGGGGTCAATCTGTTCCCCACCCAGATCGAGGAGATCGTGCTGCGCACCCCCGGTGTGGCGCCCCACTTCCAGCTCCGGCTGACGCGGGAGGGACGCATGGACGCGCTCACCGTCAGGGCGGAGGCGCGTCCGGGTGCCACGCCGGAGGCGCGGGAGGCGGCGGCCCGGTCGATCGCGGCGGCGGCGAAGGACGGCATCGGCGTGTCGGTGTCCGTGGAGATCGTGGAGCCGGAGTCGCTGGAGCGCTCGGTGGGCAAGATCCGCCGCATCGTGGACCTCCGCCCCCGTTAGCCGAGCCGGTCGCGCAGCTCCCTTTTCAGGATCTTGCCGCTGGCGTTGCGCGGGAGGCCGTCCAGGAAGTGCACGCGCTTGGGCGCCTTGAAGGCCGGGAGCTGCTCGCGGACGTGGGCGATCAGCGCGTCCTCGGTGACTTCGCCGCGGGTCACGACGACGGCGGTGACGGCCTCGATCCAGCGCTCGTCCGGCAGGCCGATCACGGCGGCCTCGGCGACCGCGTCGTGCGTGTAGAGGGCGTCCTCGACCTGGCGGGAGGCGACCAGCACCCCGCCGGAGTTGATGACGTCCTTCACCCGGTCGACGATCGTGAAGTAACCGTCGGCGTCGCGTACCGCGAGGTCGCCGGAGTGGAACCAGCCGTCGCGGAAGGCGTCGGCGGTCTCCTCCGGCTTGTCCCAGTACCCCTCGCAGAGCTGGGGCGAGCGGTAGACGATCTCGCCGGGGGTGCCGTCGGGCACCTCTGCCCCCTCCTCGTCGACCACGCGGGCGTCCACGAACAGCACCGTGCGGCCGCAGGAGTCCAGGCGTCCCTTCTGCTCACTGGGGGCGAGCACGGTGGCGAGCGGGCCGATCTCGCTCTGCCCGAAGCAGTTGTAGAAAGCGAGTCCGGGCAGCCGTTCGCGCAGCTTCTCGAGTACGGGCACCGGCATGACCGAGGCACCGTAGTACGCCTTGCGCAGGCCGCCGAGGTCGCGGTCGGCGAAGTCGGGGCGGCCCGCGAGCGCGATCCACACGGTGGGCGGCGCGAACAGGCTGTCGCAGCGGCCCTCTTCGATCAGGTCGAGCAGGCGGTCGCCGTCGGGGGCGTCGAGGATCGTGTTGGTCGCGCCGACCGCCAGGTACGGCAGCAGGAAGACGTGCGTCTGCGCCGAGTGGTAGAGCGGCAGCGCGTGCACGGGCAGGTCACCGGCGCTCAGGTCGAGGGCGGTGATCGCGCTGAGGTACTCGTGGACAAGCGCCCGGTGGGTCATCATCGCGCCCTTGGGCAGCGCGGTGGTGCCGGAGGTGTAGAGCAGCTGGACGAGGTCCTCGGTGCGCGGCTCGGGCCCGTCGTACGGCTCGGTGGCGGCCAGCCCCGCGAGCAGGGAGTCCTCGGCGTCGCGCAGGGGGAGGGCGCGGGTGCCGGCCGGGAGCCGGCCGGCGAGGGCCGGGTCGGTGAGGGTGAGAGCGCTGCCGGACTGGTCGAGCAGATAGGCGAGGTCGGCGCCGGTGAGGTTCTGGTTGACCGGGACGTGGACGAGGCCGGCGCGGGCGCAGCCGAGG
>NZ_MUNH01000409.1:0-2004 GCF_002154615.1 Streptomyces recifensis | reverse complement strand
GTCGACGAACCCGGTACCGGGTTCGTCGACCGCGCTCAGCCAGTCGAAGTAGGTGCAGGTCAGCGTGGTACGAGCCGTCTCAAGGGCAGTGAGCCACGCGGCGGGAGGCACGTCGACGGTGAGGACGTCGTACGACTCCTCGGCGGTGGCGTCGGGGCCGAAGAGCTCCTCAGCGGGGGCGGGCAGCCAGCTCATCGCTCGGTCCCCTCCGCGGACGGAGCCGCCGGCGGACGCACCAGGTCGCTCTGGAGCGCGGCGGCGGACGGGCGGGGCGCGCTCCCCTTGCCGTACCGCTCCGCCAGAGACTCGCGGGCGATCTTCTCCTGGAGCTTGAGGATGCCCTGGAGCAGCGCCTCGGGGCGCGGCGGGCAGCCCGGCACGTACACGTCGACCGGGATGATCTGGTCGACGCCCTTGGTGACGGAGTAGGAGTCCCAGTACGGCCCGCCGCAGTTGGAGCAGGCGCCGAAGGAGATGACGTACTTCGGCTCGGGCATCTGCTCGTACAGCCGCTTCACGGCGGGCGCCATCTTGTCGGTGACCGTGCCGGAGACGACCATCAGGTCGGCCTGGCGGGGGCCCGGCGCGAAGGGGATGACGCCGAGCCGGATGAAGTCGTGGCGGGCCATCGACGCGGCGATGAACTCGATCGCGCAGCAGGCGAGGCCGAAGTTGAAGACCCAGAGCGAGTAGCGGCGGCCCCAGTTGAGGACGACCTTCATCGGCTCGGGTGCCAGCCGGGCCAGCGCGCCCAGCCGCTTCGGCTCGGGCAGCGGTACCGGCTCGGGGGCGGCCGGGTTCACGTCCATGTCAGGACGCCCTTCTTGTAGGCGTACAGCAGGCCGACGGCGAGGAAGCCCAGGAAGATGAACATCTCCACCAGGGTGGCCGCGCCGTAGCCGGGGGCGGCGAAGACCGTCGCCCAGGGGAACAGGAAGATCGAGTCGACGGCGAAGATGACGTACAGGAAGGCGTAGACGTAGTACCGGACCTGGGTGTGGGCCCAGCCCTCCCCGACGGGGTCGACGCCGCACTCGTAGGTCATGAGCTTCTCGGGGGTGGGCACCACGGGCCGCAGCAGGCGGCCGGCGCCGAAGGCCGCCGCCACGAAGAGCACGCCGACGACGGCGAGCAGACCCACGACCGAGTAGGACCCGAAGTAGTCCGACGTGGTGCCGCCCGCGGCGACCGTCGTCACCCCCAACGTCTCCCGCACCGTCCGTCCCTCGCTCCCTGACCGGGTGTCCTCCGTGACCTCCGCGCGCCCTGTGACGGATGCGGCCGGAGGTTTGCGTACGCACGGGAGTCTAGGCCCTGATAAAGCGCCGGTAAGAGCCCGTGACGGACCGCGGGGCCGGGGGTGGGGTTTTCCCCAGGGCCCGGAAGGCGGTCCACCGCATGGCGTAGGGGCCTTCGGGCACGGCAGGCTGGCCGCCATGACTCCCGCTCCCGCCGCCGGACCGGCCGGCGACTCCGGCCGTCCGCCGTCCGCCCGGCTCGCCTTCGACGCGCACACCTGGAAGGAGATCGCGCATCTCCTGCTGAACCTGCCGCTGGCGGTGGTGGGCTTCGTGTACGCGGTCACCGTGCTGTCCGTGAGCGGGGGCCTCACCGTCACGGTACTCGGACTGCCGCTGCTGGCGGGCTCCCTGCTGGGCGCCCGGCTGCTGGGCCGGCTGGAGCGGGCGCGGGTGCGGGTGCTGCTCGGGGAGCGGGTGCCGGAGCCGTCACCGCTGCCGTTCGCGCGGGGCGGCGGGGTGGTGCGACGGCTGTGGCAGGCGCTGCGGGACCCGGTGGGATGGCGGTCGCTGCTCTACTGTCTGATCCGGTTGCCCTGGGGCGTGCTGACCTTCACCACCGTGCTGGTCTCGTTCTTCGTGCTGTGGCCGGTGCTGGGTTATCTGGCGCGGGGCCTGGCGAACGTGGACCGGGCGCTGGCCCGCGCCCTGCTGGCGCCGTCGGACGAGCTGGAGCGCCGGATAGCGGAGCTGGAGTCGGACCGGG
>NZ_MUNH01000408.1:0-3298 GCF_002154615.1 Streptomyces recifensis | reverse complement strand
GCGCAGTGGAAGGCGGGCGACCAGAGGTTCGCGGTCGCGGACCTCGGCGGGGTGGAGTGGCGCTCACCGGAGGCGTTCGAGGGGTACCTGCGGCTGCTGCCGAACGACCCCTCGGGCGCCGCCGACCCGGTACCGCCCGACCAGGACGCGGCGACCGTCGTCTTCGGGCTCGGCTACGGGCCGGTGCACGAGTCGCTGCCGTTCGCGGCGGCCGTCCTCGCGGCGGTACGGACGAGAGGCGCCGTCCCCGCGATCCCGGCGGCGCCCCGGCGGGACCCGGCCGACATCGCGGAGCGCATCCGCCACCTGGGCGAGCTGCACCAGGCCGGCCTGGTGACCGACGAGGAGTTCTCCGCGAAGAAGGCCGAGCTGCTGGCGGAGCTGTAGCGGCTCACCACTCCCCCTACTGCTCCCGGCCCGCCGAGGTGAACGTCATGTCGGCGTACCGGTCCCCCGCGACGCGGGCGGCGATCGGCTCCAGCAGGGCAAGCTCCTCCTCGGTGAGGACGAGGTGCGCGGCGCCGATGTTCTCGGTCACGCGCTCCGCCTTGCGGGTGCCCGGGATCGGCACGACCGCGAGGCCGTGCACCGCCGCCCGCTGGTGCACCCAGGCCAGCGCGATCTGGCCGAGGGTCGCGCCGTGCGCCTCGGCGACCCGGCGCACCGGCTCCAGCAGGGCCGCGTTGGCGGTCGCGTTGTCACCGGTGAAGCGGGGCTGGGAGCGGCGGAAGTCGCCGTCGGTCAGCTCCTTGGCGGCGTCCGTGAAGGCGCCGGTGAGGAAGCCCCGGCCCAGCGGGGAGTAGGGCACCAGGCCGACGCCCAGCTCGCGGGCTGCCGGGACCACCTGCGCCTCGATGTCCCGGCTGAACAGGGACCACTCCGACTGCACGGCCGCGACGGGGTGGACGGCGTGCGCGGTGCGCAGCTCCCCCGCGGTGACCTCGCTGAGTCCCAGGTGCTTGACCTTGCCCTCGCGCACCAGGTCGGCCATGACGCCGACGGTCTCCTCCAGGGGGACGTTCACATCGCGGCGGTGCATGTAATAGAGGTCGATCACCTCGACGTCGAGCCGCTTGAGGCTGTCCTCGACGGCCTGACGGATGTAAGGGGCGTCGTTGCGGATGATCCGCCTGCTGGGGTCGTCCGGCGGGATGGACAGCGCGAACTTGGTGGCGATGACCACCTCGTCGCGGTGGGCCTTGAAGAAGGGGGCGAGGAACCGCTCGTTGTCCCCGGCGCCGTAGGCGTCCGCCGTGTCGTACAGCGTCACGCCCAGGTCGAAGGCGCGCTCCAGCGCGGCCCGTGACTGCTCGGCGTCGGCCGGGCCGTAGCCGAAGCTCATGCCCATGCAGCCGAGGCCCTGCACACCGGTCTCCGGGCCGGTCTCGCCCAGGCGTACGGACGGCAACGTGCGGTCGGTCATCGGGTGGTCCCCTCCGTGGCGTAAAAACCGATCTTGAGGTCGAGCACGGCGAGCGTGTCGCGCAGCTCGTCGATCCGGGCGAGCACGTCCCGGCGGGTCGACTCCAGCAGCTCCCGCCGCTCGTCGTAGGTGCCCTCGCCCTGGCGCACCAGCTCGGCGTACCGGACCATGTCGGCCACCGGCATGCCGGTGAGCCGCAGCTTGGTGACGAAGACCAGCCAGTCCAGGTCGCGGTTGGTGTAGCGGCGCTGGCCGGTGTGCGAGCGGTCGACGTGCGGCATCAGGCCGATCCGCTCGTACCAGCGCAGGGTGTGCGCGGTCAGTCCGGTGAAGGCGACGACCTCACTGATCGTGTACCGGTCCTGCCCGTCGGGGCGGGGATGGCGCGGCGGGGGACCGGAACAGATGTCCTGGCCGGCCGCCCTCCCTTGCGTGGTCTGCATCACCGTCATGCCCTCAACGCTATGACCTTCGAGCGCACTCCAAGCAAGCGGTATCCGGCAGAAATGGCCAGGACGGGTACCGGAGCCGGACGCTAGCGTGCCGCGCATGACTCTCGTACGCCGGGCGCTGCCCGGGGACGCGCCGGAAGTGCTGCGCCTGCGCCAGGTGATGCTCGACTCCCTCTCCGGAGGCGGTGACGCGGGGACCTGGCACGCGGAGTCCCTGCCGGTCCTGCGCGCCCGGCTGGCCGACCCGGAAGGGACCTTCGCCGCGTTCGTGGTGGACCACCCGGAGCGGCCGGGGGCACTGGCCGCGCTCGCGGTGGGGACGGCCGAGTACCGGATCGGGCGCGAGTCCAATCCGCGGGGTGTGGTCGGCTACGTGTTCAGCGTGGCCACCGATCCCGGTACCCGGCGTCGGGGGTACGCCCGTGCGTGCATGGACGGGCTGCTGGCCTGGTTCCGCGACCGGGGCGCCCGGCAGATCCAGCTCACCGCCTCGGCCGACGCCCGCCCGCTGTACGAGGCGCTGGGGTTCAAGCCCAAGCCGGACCCCTTGATGGAGCTGCGGGTGTGAGCCGCATAGGGTCGCCGGTATGTCGTTGCAGAGCCTGGCGCTGATCGAGAACTGGCCCGTCCCCACCGCCGCCGCGGGGGTGGTGCGGGCCGACGGGACCGTACTGGGGACGCACGGCCCGGCGGACCACCGCTTCCCGCTGGCCTCGGTGACCAAGCCGCTGGCCGCCTACGCGGCGCTGGTCGCGTACGAGGAGGGTGCCGTCGAGCTGGACGAGCCCGCCGGGCCGCCCGGGGCCACGGTCCGCCATCTGCTGGCGCACACCTCCGGGCTGGCCTTCGACGAGCACCGCACGATGTCGGCGCCCGGCGAGCGGCGGCTGTACTCCAACGCCGGGTTCGAGCAGCTCGGCGATCACATCGCCAAGGCCACCGACATCCCCTTCGCCGAGTATCTGCGCCAGGCGGTGCTGGAGCCGCTGGGCATGACGTCGACCTCGCTGGAGGGCTCGCCCGCCAAGGACGGCGTCTCCACGGTGGCGGACCTGCTGCGCTTCGCGGCCGAACTCCAGGCGCCGCGCCTGCTGGACCCCAGGACGGTGGCGGAGGCGATGACCGTGCAGTATCCGGGTACCAAGGGCGTACTACCGGGATACGGGCACCAGAACCCCAACGACTGGGGCCTCGGCTTCGAGATCCGGGGCGCCAAGTCCCCGCACTGGACCGGCAGTTCGTCCTCCCCGCGCACCTTCGGCCACTTCGGCCAGTCCGGCACCTTCCTGTGGACCGACCCGGACGCCCAGGTGGCCGCCGTCGCCCTGGCCGACCGCGCCTTCGGGCCCTGGGCGATCGAGGCGTGGCCGGCGTTCACGGACGCGGTGCTGACGGAAGCCCGCGGCTAGGGGGTGTCTCGTCG
>NZ_MUNH01000407.1:0-2248 GCF_002154615.1 Streptomyces recifensis | reverse complement strand
TTTCCGTACGGTCCCCGCCGCCCTCACCCAGGGTCAGCGCGACTTCTTCGGCGCCCACACCTACCACCGCACCGACCGCGACGGCACCTTCCACACCCTCTGGGGCGGGGACCGTACGGAAATCAGCGCCTGACGGCTCCGAGAGCACCCCGAAGCGGACCCTTACGGGGTGCACTCGCCGAACAGCACGAAGGCTCGGGACACACGGCTTGGTCCCGAGCCTTCTTCGGACCGGCCTCGTGGCAGGATCAGGGGCCGCGCGGTCATCACCCCCTGCGGCTGAGCACTGTCCGGCAGGCGCGGCGGACCACGACACCCCTAGGGGGTGTCTCGTCGATCCTTCAGCACGCGCAGGAGATGCCCGAGCGCGGAGCGGTCAGGTCGTCGACAGGGCGCTGTTCGGCGCCGGTGGCGGAGTCGTAGGCGAAGCCCTCGCGCGCCCAGTACTCGAAGCCACCGAGCATTTCCTTGACCTGGTAGCCGAGGCGGGCGAAGGCGAGGGCCGCGCGTGTCGCGCCGTTGCAGCCGGGGCCCCAGCAGTAGGTGACCACGGTCTGGGCGGGGTCGATCAACTGCGGCGCCAGGTCGGCGATGTGCGCGGTGGGAATGTGGAGGGCACCGGGGATGTGGCCCTGCTCCCAGGCGGCATCGCTGCGGGTGTCGACCACCACGACCCCGGGTGTGCCGGACGCCAGGTCGGCGTGGACGTCGGAGACGTCCGCCTCGAAGGCCAGGCGGGCGGCGTAGTGGGCGACGGCCTCGGCCGGGGCGGCGGCGGGCACGCTCAGGACCGCGCCGGTGATCTCGGCGGAAGCGGCGTCAGGCATGGAGGTACCCCTTGTCCTTGCTGGTGGGAACGGGATTCAGTGGGCCGCGTCGGGTTTCCCCGACCGGCGACAGCTCCATCCTCTGACCCCTGCACCCGTCCTACGAGTGGCGTGAACGCCGCAGGTCGTCAAGATTCCGCCAGTCGTACGGGGTGCCCCTCATGGGCGCGCAGGGATGCGGGTGAACGTCTTGCGGTAGGCCGTCGGTGTCGTCCGCATCCGGCGGGTGAAGTGGTGCCGGTACGTCGCGGTGCTGTCGAAGCCGACCGCGGCGGCGACCTCGTCCACGGTGCCCTCGCCGGACTCGAGCAGCGGCAGGCTGGCAGCCACCCGCTGACCGATGACCCATCGCATGGGGCTCACGCCGTTGCGGCGAGTGAAGTGCCTCAAGTACGAGCGTTCCGACATGCGCGCAGCCTGGGCCAGGGCGGGCACGGACAGGGGGGTGTGCAGATGGCGCAGTGCCCAGTTCATGCTCTGCGTGACGCCGTCGCCCTCGGAGCCGATCTCTCCCACCGCCGCCTCGATGAACTGGGCCTGGCCGCCCTCGCGGTGCGGCGGAACCACGAAGCGGCGCGCCACCGCGTTGGCGACGGCCGCACCGTGATCGGCCCTGACCAGGTAGAGGCACAGGTCGATACCGGCCGCGCTGCCTGCGCTGGTGAGGACATCGCCGTTGTCGACGTACAGCACGTCGGGGTCGACCTTGATCCCGGGATGCCGTTCGGCGAGCTCGGGGGCGTAGCGCCAGTGGGTGGTGGCGCGTCGGCCCTCCAGCAGGCCGGTCGCGGCCAGCGCGAACGCCCCGGAGCAGATCGACACCAGGCGCGCCCCCCGCGTATGAGCCCGCAGCAACGCTTCCACCAGCGCGGGCGAGACCTCCGCCCCCGCCTTGGCCACCCCCGGCACGATCACCGTGTCCGCCGCGGCCAGCACGTCGAGCCCATGCTCGGCGCGCAGCGTGAACCCGCCGACCGCCCGCAGATCCCCGCCGGGTTCCTCGGCGCATACCCGCAACTCGTACCAGGGCAGGTCTCCCAGCTCTGGCCGGGACAGGCCGAAGACCTCCACCACCA
Organism: Streptomyces recifensis; assembly: GCF_002154615.1. Lineage (NCBI taxonomy): Bacteria > Bacillati > Actinomycetota > Actinomycetes > Kitasatosporales > Streptomycetaceae > Streptomyces > Streptomyces recifensis. Next base: position 345 of record NZ_MUNH01000407.1, on the reverse strand, counting down.
CACCCAGCTCGAAGGGCGCCATCCCGTCGAAGGCCAGGACGGCCACCACATGCGTCTTCGCCATGGCTGGATCTTAGTAATCACCAAGATCTGGCCATGCCGAGGGCGGACGGTGAGATGGTCGGGCCGCCCCGCCGCCGGAACGGCCTCCCGTTGCGAGCGCGGGCGTATGCCGGCGGAGCCGCGACAGGCCAGGGCTCCCCCAGCCGTCGCGGCTCCGCCTGTTCGCTCAAGCGGGCCCAGAGAGCGTCAGCTTCGATCGACGTCCGCCTCGTACCCCTCAGTGGCTCAGCGGGGGTCCCGGCTCCGGGCTCGGCACGGGGTCGGGGCCCGGTGGGATGGGCG
>NZ_MUNH01000406.1:6696-6976 GCF_002154615.1 Streptomyces recifensis | reverse complement strand
GAGGACCTGGCGGTCCGGGCGGGCGGCGAGGACCGTGGCGAGCGCGCCGAGGGTGGCGACCACGCCGGTGAACTGGTGGCAGAGCAGGATCAGCGCCCACAGCGCGCCGAGGCCCACCCAGCGGGCCCAGCCCGTGGACGTGCGGAGGGTGGTCGTGAGCCAGGCCCAGAAGTGGAAGGACAGCCCGAGCGCGAACACGCTGGGGTACGCGACGGTCAGCGCGAGGGAGTTCAGGCCGAGGAAACCGCTCCAGTTGAGCAGGTCCGGGCCCCACAGAAGG
>NZ_MUNH01000406.1:0-6647 GCF_002154615.1 Streptomyces recifensis | reverse complement strand
CACCGGCAGCCCGGTCAGCCGGGCGAGCAGGCCCAGCACCAGTATCCAGGGCGAGTAGTACGGGCTCGGGGTGTCCGCGTCGACCAGCGGGTTGCCGGGGTCGAGCAGGCTGTGCCGGAGCCGCTGCACGGTCGCCGCGTGTATGCCGAGGTCACCGGCCCAGGGCAGCCGCACCACGGCCAGCAGCATCAGCAGCGGGACGAGCGCCGCCAGCGCGACGGCCACCAGCGACGCGGCCACCGTCGACGGACGGCCGCGCCGCGCGCGGGACCCGGTGAGGTTCGCTGTCACGGGCCAGACCCTATCCGAAACGGACAGACCGCCCGGAAAGCGACAAGGGCGCCCCCGGACCGGGTTCTCCGGTCCGGGGGCGCCCTCCGCTCAGGCGGCGCCGGTCACGCGTGCGTGCGCAGCAGCGTCCGCATCGTGCGCATCGCCACCGAGAGGTTGGCGAGGTCGAAGGCGTCCGAGCTCCGGATCTCCTCCAGCGTGGCGCGCGCCCGGCTCAGGATGGGCGCGTTCCTCTCCTCCCACGCCTTGAACCGCTGCTCCGGCGTGGAGGTGCCGTTGCCCGCCGCGAGCACGTCCGCGGTGAGCGCCGCGTGCGCCGCGTACAGGTCCTCGCGGATGGAGGCGCGGGCCATCGACTGCCAGCGGTCCTCGCGGGGCAGCTCGATGATGCGGTCCATGAGCTGGGTGATGTGCAGCCGGTCGGCGAGGTCGTAGTACACCTCGGCCACGTCCAGCGGCTCCTTGCCCGTGCGGTCGGCCACCGAGACGATGTCCAGCGCCGGGAAGGCGGAGGAGAACCCGGCCACGCGGGTGGCCAGTTCGGCCGGGACACCGGCGGCGGACAGCTCGTCGTACACGTGCTGGTACCACTCGAGGTCGGCGCCGCGCAGCAGCTTCGGCATCTGCTGCCAGACCTGCTCGACCCGGTCCGCGAAGAACTCCACGGTCTCGGCGAGCTGGAGCGGCTGCGGCCGGTTGTTCAGCAGCCAGCGGGTGCCGCGCTCGACCAGCCGGCGCGAGTGCAGCCGGATACGGGTCTGCACGGCCGCGTCGACCTGGTTGTCCAGCGCCTCCACCGCGTCCCACACCGGGGACGAGCTGAAGATCGCGCGGGCCGCGGTCTGGGCGCGGACGATCTCCTCCAGCGAGGCCCCCGTCTCCTCGCGCAGCCGGTGCAGATACGTGGTGCCGCCCGTGTTCACCGTGTCGTTGACCAGCACGGTGGTGGTGATCTCCCGGCGCAGCGGGTGGCTGTCGATGACCTCGGCGAACCGCTCGCGCAGCGCGGTCGGGAAGTACGCGTGCAGCAGCCCGCGCAGATACGCGTCGTCCGGCAGCGAGGTGTGCAGCAGCTCCTCGGCGACCGTGATCTTCGTGTACGCCAGCAGCACCGCGGTCTCGGGGCTGGTGAGGCCCTGTCCCTGGTTCAGCCGCTCACGGATCTGGCGGTCGGTGGGCAGGAACTCCAGCGCCCGGTTGAGGTGGCCCTCGCGCACCAGGTGCCGGATGAACCGGGCCTGCGCGTGCAGCATGTCCTTGGACTGGGCGAGCGCGTTGGCCAGCGCGGTGTTCTGCGCGTAGTTGTTGCGCAGGACCAGCGCGCCGACCTCGTCGGTCATCTCCGCCAGCAGCTTGTTGCGCTGCTTGACGGTCATGTCCCCGTCGGTGACCAGGCTGTTGAGCAGGATCTTGATGTTCACCTCGTGGTCGGAGGTGTCCACACCGGCGCTGTTGTCGATGGCGTCGGTGTTGATCCGGCCGCCCTGGAGCGCGAACTCGATCCGGCCGAGCTGGGTCAGACCCAGGTTGCCGCCCTCGCCGACGACCTTGACCCGCAGGTCGGCGCCGTCGACGCGGATGGCGTCGTTGGCCTTGTCACCGACATCGGCGTCGGTCTCCGCCGAGGACTTGACGTAGGTGCCGATGCCGCCGTTCCACAGCAGGTCGACCGGCGCCTTCAGGATCGTCTTCATCAGGTCGGCCGGGGTCATCTTGGAGATCTTCTCCTCGATGCCCAGCGCCTCCCGGATGTGGTGGTTCAGCGGGATCGACTTGGCGCTGCGGGGGAAGATCCCGCCGCCCGCCGACAGCAGCGAGGTGTCGTAGTCGGCCCAGCTGGAGCGGGGCAGCTCGAACAGGCGGCGCCGCTCGGCGTAGCCGGTGGCCGCGTCCGGGACCGGGTCGATGAAGATGTGCCGGTGGTCGAAGGCGGCGACCAGGCGGATGTGCTCGGAGAGCAGCATGCCGTTGCCGAACACGTCACCGGACATGTCACCGATGCCGACGACCGTGAAGTCCTCGGACTGGGTGTCCAGGTCCAGCTCGCGGAAGTGCCGCTTCACCGACTCCCAGGCACCGCGCGCGGTGATGCCCATGCCCTTGTGGTCGTAGCCCGCGCTGCCGCCCGAGGCGAAGGCGTCCCCGAGCCAGAAGTCGTAGGACTGGGCGACCTCGTTGGCGATGTCGGAGAACGTCGCCGTGCCCTTGTCGGCCGCGACCACCAGGTAGGTGTCCTCGCCGTCGTGGCGCACCACGTCCTGGGGCGGGACGACCTCGCCGGCCACCATGTTGTCGGTGATGTCGAGCAGGGCGGAGATGAACGTCTTGTAGCTGGCGATGCCCTCGGCCAGCCAGGCGTCCCGGTCCACGCTCGGGTCGGGGAGCTGCTTGGCGACGAACCCGCCCTTGGCGCCGACCGGCACGATGACGGTGTTCTTCACCATCTGCGCCTTGACCAGCCCGAGGATCTCGGTACGGAAGTCCTCGCGCCGGTCCGACCAGCGCAGGCCGCCGCGCGCGACCTTGCCGAAGCGCAGGTGCACGCCCTCGACCCGCGGCGAGTACACCCAGATCTCGTACGCCGGGCGCGGTGCGGGCAGGTCGGGGATGGCCTGCGGGTCGAACTTCATCGACACGTACGCGTGCGGGCCGCCGTCACGGGCTTCCTGGAAGAAGTTGGTGCGCAGGGTGGCCTTGATGACGGTCAGGAAGGAGCGCAGGATGCGGTCCTCGTCCAGGCTCGCCACCTGGTCCAGCGCGGCCTCCAGCTCCTCCAGCAGGGCGTCGGTGATCTCCAGGCCGGCCTTCTGCCGGTCCGGGGACATCCGGGCCTCGAACAGGGAGACCAGCAGCCGGGTGGTGTGGACGTTGTTGCGGAGGGTGTCCTCCATGTAGTCCTGGCTGAAGGTGGAGCCCGCCTGGCGCAGGTACTTGGCGTAGGCGCGCAGCACCATCGCCTGCCGCCAGGTCAGCCCGGCGCTCAGCACGAGGGCGTTGAAGCCGTCGTTCTCCGCCTGGCCGGTCCAGGTCGCGGCGAAGGCGTCCTGGAAGCGCTCGCGGCCGTCCTCGCCGAGGTGGTCGGCGCCGCCGGCGGTCCGCGGCAGGCGCAGGCCGAAGTCGTAGATCCACGCGGTGCTGCGGTCGGTGCGGCGCAGCTCGTAGGGGCGCTCGTCGACGACCTCGACGCCGAGCCGGTTGAGGACCGGCAGCACGGCGGAGAGGGAGACCGCGTCGCCCTTGCGGTAGATCTTGAACCGGCGCTCGCCGGGGGCGGCGCCCACCGGCTCGTACAGGCTCAGCGAGAAGTCGTTGCCCTTCTCGTTGCTCAGCCGCTCCAGGTGGACCAGGTCGGCGACCGCGGCGCGCGGGGAGTGGTCGGCCTTGTAGCCCTCGGTGAAGGCGTTGCTGTAGCGGCGCAGCAGCTCTGCGGCGCGCTCCTCGCCGCACTCGGCGTTGAGCGCCTCGGCGAAGCCGTCGGACCAGGAGCGGGTGGCCTCGACCAGGCGGGCCTCGATGCGCTCCTTGTCGGCGTCGGAGAGCTCGGGCAGCTCGGTGCCGGGCTGGACGCGGACGACGAAGTGCAGCCGGGACAGGATCGACTCGGTGTTCCAGGCGGTGAAGTCGACGCTGATGCCGCCCAGCTCCTCCTTGAGGATGTCGATGATCCGGAGCCGGACCCCGGTGGTGTACCGGTCGCGCGGCAGGTAGACCAGGGCCGAGTAGTAGCGCCCGTATTCGTCCTGGCGGAGGTAGAGGCGCAGCCGGCGGCGCTCCTGGAGGTACAGCACGCTGGTGGCGATGGACTGCAGCTCGGCGGGCGGGGTCTGGAACAGCTCGTCGCGCGGGTAGGTCTCCAGGATCTGGAGCAGGTCGCGGCCGTCGTGGCTGTTGGGCGAGAACCCGGCGCGTTCCAGCACCTCGTCGACCTTGCGCCGGATCACCGGCACCCGGCGCACCGACTCGGTGTACGCGGCGGAGGAGAACAGCCCCAGGAAGCGGCGCTCGCCGACGACGTTGCCGTCCGCGTCGAACTTCTTGACGCCGATGTAGTCCAGGTACGACGGGCGGTGCACGGTGGCCCGGCTGTTGGCCTTGGTCAGCACCAGCAGGCGGTGCTCGCGGGCCTTGGCGCGGGCGTCCGCCGGGAGCCGCTCGAAGGAGGGACTGACCGGGTGCTCGTCGTCCTCGGAGTGGTGCGGGTCGGAGCGCAGGATGCCGAGGCCGGTTCCGGCCTTGGCGCTCAGGGAGTCGTCACCGCGCAGCTCGTACTCGCGGTAGCCGAGGAAGGTGAAGTGGTCGGCGGAGAGCCAGCGCAGCAGCTCACGGGCCTCGTCCACCTCGGCGGCGGGGAGGTCGGCCGGGCGGGGCTCGTCTCGCAGGCCGTCGGCGATGCGGACGGCCGCCTCCCGCATCTTCTCCCAGTCCTCGACGGCCTCGCGCACGTCGGACAGCACGCGCAGCAGGTCGGCGGAGATCTGCTTGAGGTCGGCGCGGTCGGTCTCGCGGTCGATCTCGACGTGGATCCAGGACTCGACGTGCGCGTCGTGCGGAAGCTCGCCGTGCGGGCCGGTGGGCAGGACCTCGATCAGCTTGCCGGTGACGTCACGGCGGACGACGACCTGCGGGTGGATCACGACGTGGATGCCGCGGCCCTGACGGGTCAGCTCGTTGGTGACCGAGTCGACCAGGAAGGGCATGTCGTCGGTGACGACCTCCACCACGGTGTGGCTGCACGTCCACCCGTTCTCTTCCACGGTCGGGGTGTGCACCCGCACGTTGGCCGTGCCCTGCGGGCGGTTCTCGGCGAGACGGTAGTGGGAGACCGCGGCACCGAAGACGTCGACCGGGTCGCGGTCGGCCAGGTCTTCCGGGGCGGTGTGCAGGTAGTAGCGCTGGAGGAACGCGAGCACCGCTTCGCTGTCCGGGGTGCCGGAGGTGCCCTCGCTCGTGGTCCCGGTCGGTAGGTGCCCCCCGACCGGGCTGTTCTCAGCTACCCGGGCGGCCCGATCGAGCAGCTCGGCCTTGGCTTCGTCCAGCTTGGTCTGCATTGTCCTCTGGCTCCTGTCGCGCGCCGTTGCGTGACGTAGAAGGAAGTACGGTCTCTTCCCCTCCGGTATGACGCCACGGCCCGAGGTGTCCGGTCCGTTCCGACGCTATGCCGCGAGGCGAGATGGGCGGGGGGATTTCGGCCATTGTCGACAGACTTGTCGGAAGCGACGCTGCTCTCCGCACCGTCGTGCCGGAGGCCGTCCCCGGTGTCCGGGACGCTACGGCGCCCCTGTCCCGCCCGAGAGGACCAGCGACCGCCGCCCGGTCACGGAGTTCGTCCGTGCGGCCCGGGCGCAGGGCAGGGACTGTGGCGTCCCCGCGAGATATCGCGCTGATCACGCCACAAGGCTATCGCCCCGGACGGGGGCCCCGTCATGAGCCGTATGTGTACAAAACCGGGGGGTGAAGTTTGACGTTCTGCACAGCGGCGGCGAGGGGGCCGGTCGCGTATCCGCGCCAGGGCGGCGGCGGCCGCGACGCCGTTACGACGCTATTCGGCGGGCCTCCGCGACGGCCTCGGCCAGGCTGTCCACCACCGGGACGCCGGCGCCGCGCAGGCTCTCCGGGCCGTGCGAGCCGCCCGTGTAGAGCACGGCGCGCGCGCCGACGTGCTGGGCGGCCAGCGCGTCGTCGGCCGCGTCACCGATGACCACGGTCCGCCCGGGGTCGACCAGGGTGCTCATCGCCTCCAGGTGGCGGACCATGTGCTCGGCCTTGCTGCCGCCGGAGGGGCCGGTACGGCCGTCGACCCGCAGGAAGTGCGACTCGATGCCGAGGCCGCGCACCAGCGGGACCAGCTCCTCGTGGCCGTACATGCTCAGCAGGGACTGACTGTGGCCGTCCGCTCCCCAGCCGGCCAGCAGCTCGGCCGCGCCCTCGGTGAGCCCGCAGCGCACCCGGTGCTCGGCGTAGTGCCGCTGGAAGGCGCCGTCCATGACCTCCCACTCGAGGTCACTGGGCAGCCGGCCCATCAGCCGCTCGTAGAACCTGGGTACGGGGACGCAGTACAGCGCGCGGTACCGCTCGAGCGTGATCGGCTCCAGGCCCAGCTCGGCGAAGGCCGCGTTGGTCGCCCCGATGATCGCGTCGTTGTCGTGGAACAGGGTCCCGTTCCAGTCCCAGACGATGTGTGCGCTCTCCTGCATCCCCATGCGAAGACGGTACCGGGCACCACCGACAGTGGGTAAGGGCGAGTGGTCCGCGCAGGTCAGGGGGTGGCGAGCAGGGTGGGGATCTCCTGCGTGGCGAACCACAGCAGCTCGTGGTCGTCGGCGGCGTCCACGGCCTTGCGGGCCGTGTCGTCGCCG
>NZ_MUNH01000039.1:0-12200 GCF_002154615.1 Streptomyces recifensis | reverse complement strand
GGCGTAGACGGCGGCGGTGGGGGCGGCGGCGAGTTCACGGGCGAGGGTGCGGATGGTGTCCGGGTCGACGTCACAGGCTCCGGCGACGGCCTCGGGGGTGAAGTCCTCCATCGCGTCGCGGAGTTCGGACAGCCCGTCGACGTGCGGGGCGAGCTCCCCGAGGTCGACGAGTCCCTCCTCGAACAGCACGGTGGTCATCGCGGCGAGGAGCAGGGCGTCGGCGCCGGGCCGGATGGCGAGGTGCCGGTCGGCCAGCTTGGCGGTGCGGGTGCGGCGGGGGTCCACCACGGTGAGGTGTCCGCCGCGTGCCTTGAGCGCCTTCAGCTTGCCGGGGAAGTCGGGCGCGGTGCACAGACTGCCGTTGGACTCCAGCGGGTTGGCGCCGATCAGCAGGAGGTGGTCGGTGTGGTCGAGGTCGGGCACCGGGATGGCGTTGGCGTCGCCGAACAGCAGGCCGCTGGAGACGTGCTTGGGCATCTGGTCGACCGTGGAGGCGGTGAACAGGGAGCGGGTGCGGACCGCGCCGAGCAGCACGGTCGGGTAGAGGGCACCGGCCATGGTGTGCACGTTGGGGTTGCCGAGGACCACCCCGAGGGCGTCGGCGCCGTACCGCTCCACGACCGGACGCAGGCCGCGTGCGACGGCCTCGAACGCCTCCTCCCAACTTGCCTCGCGCAGCTCGCCGTTCTCCCGGACCAGCGGGGTGCGCAGCCGGTCGGGGTCGGCGTCCAGCGCGCCGAAGGAGGCGCCCTTGGGGCAGATGAAGCCCTTGCTGAACACGTCGTCCCGGTCACCGCGGGCGGCGGTGACGCGGGTGCCCTCGATGGTGAGGGTCAGGCCGCAGGTGGCCTCGCACAGGGGGCAGATTCGCAGGGCGGTGCGGGGCACGGGTCCTCCCGGAGGGTCGACGGCACGGCCGTAGCAGCAGGGCGCCGGTGGCTCGGGCGAGCATACCGACCGGTAGGCATGGTGGGGAGCCCTGTGGGCCGGCTTCAGTCGAGTACGCGGCCCAGATAGGCCCGAAGCAGCTCCCGCGTCTCGTGGATGATCGCCGGGTCGCCGTCCGGGTCGGTGCTGAAGGCGAGCTGGATGAGGGTGTCCGCGCTCTCCACGGCCACCAGCAGGACGCGGCGCAGGTCGTCGTCGGGGGTGCGGCCGAGGTAGCCGGCGATGAGTCCCCCCAGCCGGTCCGCGACGCGGGTGTTGGGCGCGGTGCCGCGGGTGCCGACCGGTATCTGGTTGCCGAAGTCCACCAGGGCGAAGCCGGGCGCGGTGCGCTTCATGCCCAGGTACTCGTCCAGGATGACGTCCATCGCGGCGCGCCAGTCGCCGGGCGGCGCCTCCTTCAGCCGGGTGGTGACGTGCTCGGTGTAGTGGCGCAGGTTGCGCTGGGCGAGGGCGTCGGCCATCTGCCGCTTGTTGCCGAAGAAGCGGTACACCGAGCCGATGGGCACCCCGGCCCGCTCCGCGACCGCGCGGGTGGTCAGGGCGTCGTAGCCGACCTCGTCCAGGAGGGCGGCGCAGGCGTCGAGGATTCTGGTCAGCCGTTCGGCGCTGCGCCGCTGAACGGGGGCGCGGCGGAGGGATGTCACATGGGGCACGGCCACATGATGCCTCGCCACGGGGAGGCGGAGAAGGGCGGGAGTCCACGCACGTGCCCCGTACGCCCCCGTACGTCCTCCGTACGTCCTCCGCACGTCCTCCGGGCGGCCGGTTCTCGCGCCCCGGCCGGGTGAAGGGCGCGTTCGCCCCTTGCGCACATCCTCCGGCATTCCTACGGTGCTCCATAGGAATGCCGGAGAAGCGTGCGCAAGGGAGCGATCATGACCGATGGGGGTACCTCCCGCGCGAGCGGGATCGAGCGTGGGGGAGCGCGGAAGACCGCCGAAGCACTGGCGTACCTCACCGGGTTCGGCAACGAACACGCCTCCGAGGCGGTGCCCGGCGCTCTGCCCGAGGGCCGCAACTCACCGCAGCGCGCACCGCTCGGCCTGTACGCGGAGCAGCTCAGCGGGACGGCGTTCACCGAGCCCCGCGCCCACAACCGCCGCTCCTGGCTCTACCGCATCCGGCCCTCGGCCGCGCACCCCGCCTTCACCCGCACCGCCAACGGCGCGATCCGCACCGCCCCCTTCACCGAGACCGTGCCCGACCCCAACCGGCTGCGCTGGAGCCCGCTGCCCGAGCCACTGCCGGGCACCGACTTCCTGGCCGGCCTGTGGACGCTGGGCGGCAACGGCGACGCGACCCAGCGCAGCGGCATGGCCGTGCACCTGTATCACGCCAACTCCTCGATGGAGCGGGTGTTCTCCGACGCCGACGGGGAGCTGCTGATCGTCCCGGAGCGGGGCGGACTGCTGCTGCACACCGAGTTCGGCCGCCTCCATGTGGAGCCCGCACAGGTGGCCCTCATCCCCCGTGGGGTCCGGTTCCGCGTGGAGCTGCTGGACGACTCGGCACGGGGTTATGTGTGCGAGAACTATGGTGCGCCCTTCCGGCTCCCGGACCTCGGCCCCATCGGCGCCAACGGCCTGGCCAACGCCCGCGACTTCCGGGCGCCGGTCGCCGCGTACGAGGACGTCGAGGGCCCGGTCGAGGTGGTCAACAAGTTCTGCGGCAACCTCTGGACGGCCACCTACGACCACTCCCCGCTCGACGTGGTCGCCTGGCACGGCAACTATGTGCCCTACGCCTATGACCTGCGCCGGTTCAATGTGATCGGCACCATCTCCTACGACCACCCGGACCCGTCCATCTTCACGGTCCTGACCTCCCCCTCGGACACTCCGGGTCTGGCGGGCGCCGACTTCGTGGTGTTCGCCCCGCGCTGGCTGGTGGGCGAGGACACGTTCCGGCCGCCGTACTTCCACCGGAACGTGATGAGCGAGTACATGGGCCTGATCGAGGGCGCCTACGACGCCAAGGCGGAGGGGTTCGTGCCCGGCGGGGGCTCGCTGCACAACATGATGTCGGCGCACGGCCCGGACCGGGAGACCTTCGACCGGGCGAGCGCGGCCGAGCTGCGCCCGCAGCGGATCGACGACGGGCTGGCCTTCATGTTCGAGACCCGCTGGCCGATCGCCCTCACCCCGGATGCGGCCCGCGCAGACCACCTCCAGCGGGGCTACGACGACGTGTGGCGCGGACTGGAGCCGCACTTCCGCCCCTCGTGAGGACTCCGGATGCCCACTCCGAGTGACGATCTCGACGGACAACTCCCATGTGTGGCCGTTCCGTTGCGCCGACCGGTCCGGACAGGTACGGATAGCCGCGTGACCTCTTTCGCCCCGGACTCGATCGTCCTGAACCGCAAACTGCCTCTCTGGTACCAGGTGTCGCAGTCGCTGCGGGCCTCCATCCTGGGCCGCTCCCCCGAGGACCCGCTGCGGCTGCCCACCGAGGAGCGGCTGGCCGGGCACTACGGAGTCAGCGTGCTGACGATGCGGCAGGCGCTGAAGGAGCTGGAGGACGAGGGGCTGATCAGCCGGCACCGGCGGCGCGGCACCTTCATCGAGCCGGGGGTGCGGCGCGGGGCGCCGGTGAGGCTGCTGGGCTCGGTGGACGCGATCGTGGCCCAGCAGTCCGGGATGACCGCCGAGCTGCTGGACGTGGCGCGCGTTCCGGTGCCGCCCATGTGGGCGGAGCACTTCCCGGACCTCGCCGAGGTGTCGGTCTACCACCGGCTGCGCGGGGACGCGAAGACCGGCGAGCCGACCAACCACGCCGTCAACCATGTGCGCCCGGAGCTGGCCGACCGGATCGACCCGGCCGATCTGGCCCGCTGGCCGATGACCAAGGTGCTGCGGGACGTGGTGGGTGCCGACATCAGTCGGATCACCGACACGGTGGAGGCCCGGCTCGCCGACCCGGAGACCGCCCGACTGCTGGAGGTGCCGCTGCTGAGCCCGATCCTGCACTACACCGGGGTCACCTACGACACCGCGGGGCGGGTGCTGGACGTGGCCGTCATCCACTACCGGGGTGACCGCTTCTCCTTCACCGTCACCCTGGAGGCGACCTGAGCGCCGCCCCCGTTCCCGTACCCCGTGCGGGCCGAGGCCGTAGCATTCCGGACGTGACGTACGAGGACGCGCCGCCGCTGGCGGACCTCATGCCGTGGTCCGTCGCACCGCTGCGACCGGGCCGCGCCTGGCCGACGGCACCCGACCCGGCGTCCCTGAAGGCCCGGTGGACGGCCCTGCTGGCGGCCGAGGGGGCGGAGCGGGCGGCCCTGTTCGAGCCGACCCGGTCGCGCACCGTCGACTCGGCGGTGGCCCAGCTGCCCGGCCGGCACACCGGTACCGAGCGGCTGGCGCGGGCCGCGGGGCCGTGTCCGGAGCCGGTTCGGGTGCTCGCGGCGCCCTTCGACGAGCGCTGGCTGATTCCGGACCACCGGCTGATCGACCTCGCCCGCCCGGAGTTGTGGCGGGTGGCGGACGAGCACCAGGTGTTCGTGGTGGAGGCGGGCGCCGGGCTGCTGGCGACCTCGCTGCCGCCGACCCTCGCGACGGGGCGCATCCGTCCGCTGTACCGGCGTCCCGGCGGCGCCGAACCCAACCTGGCGCCGGGCCTGCTGGACGAGCTGGCCGCGCGGCTGGGCTCCCGGCCCACGGCGGCGGAGGTGGTGGCGTGGATACTGGGCGCCGTGCAGGCCGACCTCACCGTGCCGCTCACCGGGGACCGGGAGGTGTGGGCGCGGGGGGTGGAGACGGGCCGGCGCGCGCTGTGGCTGATGCGCCGGGACGGCGAGCGTCCCAAGCTGCCCGGCGGCCGCCGCCCGTACGTGCGCGCGCCGCTGCCCCCGTACCCGCGCACCCTGCGCCACGACGCCGAGGACGAGACGCTGTACCTGGACGAGGGCCGGGTGTCCCCCGTCCCGCGCGCGGCCTGGGAGCACGAGGTGGCCGGGGTCCGCACGCTGGAAGCCTGGTTCGCGGCCCGTACGACCTCCGGCGCCCCCGGCACCCTGGCCGCGATCGGCCCCCGCACCTGGCCCCAGAGCTGGACCTCGGAGCTGCTGGAGCTGATCACGGTGCTGACCCTCCTGACCGAACTTCCCGGCCCGGAACCGGTGCCGGAGCCGATCACGGCAACGGATCTGCGCACGGCCGGAGTTCTCCCACCGGCGCCTCCGACCCGCCGCCCCGCCTCGGTGCTGGACCACCAGGAGGAGGGCCCGGAGGGGCAGTTCGCCCTGCTCTAGCGAGGTGCCGGGTGACAGCGTGGGCCCGCCGGGAGATCATCGCGGGCATGGATCTGTTGCCGCCGCCCCTGGAGGGCGTCACCGTCGTCGCCGTCGAACAGGCCGTGTCCGCGCCCTTCGCCACCCGTCAACTGGCCGATCTGGGCGCCCGGGTGATCAAGGTGGAGCGGGTCGACGGCGGTGACTTCGCGCGCGGCTACGACACCGCCGCCGACGGCCTCGCCTCGCACTTCGTGTGGTGCAACCGGGGCAAGGAGTCCATCGCGCTGGACCTGAAGGACCGGCGCGGCCTGGACGTCGTACGGCGGCTGATCGCGGACGCGGACGTGTTCGTGCAGAACCTCGCGCACGGCGCGGCGGCCCGCCTCGGCCTGGACGCGGCCACCCTGTGCGCGGCCGACCCGCGCCTGATCGCCGTGGACATCTCGGGGTACGGCGGCTCGGGGCCGTACGCGGACAAGCGGGCGTACGACATGCTCGTGCAGTGCGAGGCGGGACTGGTGTCGGTCACCGGCACGCCCGAGCGGCCGGTGAAGGCGGGCATCCCCGCGGCGGACATCGCGGCGGCCATGTACGCCTTCTCCGGAGTGCTGGCCGCGCTGGTGCGGCGCGGCACGACCGGGCGGGGCGGCCCGGTGGAGGTGTCGATGCTGGAGGCGCTCGCCGAGTGGATGGGGCACCCGCTGCACCACACGATGCACGGGGGCGAACCCCCGGCGCGCACCGGTCTGGCGCACGCCGTCATCGTGCCCTACGACTCCTACGCCACCGCCGACGGCGGCCGGGTGCTGCTGTCGGTGCAGAACGACCGGGAGTGGCGACGGCTGGCCGAGCTGGTGCTGGACAGACCGGAGTTGGCGCACGACCCGGCGTACGCCACCAACGCGGCGCGGGTGACCGGGCGGGCGCGGACCGACGCGCTGGTCGGCGGGGCGCTGGGCACGATGACGGCGGACGAGGCGCTGGCGCGGCTGGAGGCCGCGGGGATCGCCTGTGCGCGGATCAGGGATCTGGCGGAGCTGGCGGAACATCCACAGCTCGCGGCGCGGGAGCGGTGGCGGCGGGTGGGTTCTCCGGTGGGTCCGCTGCGCGCGCTGCTGCCGCCCATCACGCTGCCGGGCGGCGCGGAGACGCGGCTGGGGGACGTGCCCGCGCTCGGCCGGCACACCGACGCGCTGCTCCGTGCCGTGGGGATGACGGACGACGAGATCGCGGCGTTGCGCCGGGACGGTGTGGCGGCCTGAGCGGGGGTTGACACGCGAAACTGCGGGACGGGCGCCTGTTCGGCGGGGCCGGGCCGGGACCGGGCGGGACTCCGGGGAGTCCGCTCGGTACGGCTCAGTGGCTGCCGAAGAGCGACCGGCGCAGCCGGCGCAAGGGGGCGAAGAGAGAGACCCGGCTGACGCGGACGCGCCGGTCGCTGCGCTGACGCACGGTGTCCCGCGCGGTCAGCTCACGCATGAGCGACGTCGCCTCGACCGTCTTCTGCTGCGGTATGGCGGGTCCGCCGAGCACCGCGAGATGGCGGTCCAGACGCCTGCTGGTCGCACCACTGCCGCAGGTGATCGCAGGGACCCTGGCCCTGCTGCGCATTGCTATCTGCTCCATGTCACTCCCCACCCGTACGAATCCACCCGGCCCACGGGCAGAGTAACCCTATCGTCCCCATAGGGCATGCGTGTATCTCGGCCACGGGATTCACCTTCCCCACAAGGGGGTTGATCATCCCTCATCGACTACTCTCCGAATCCGACTGATTTCAGGGTGAGTTGGACAACGGGCTGGCCAGTGGGGTGTGTGGAACCGCCGTTCGGCTCGACGGTCACCGCGAGTGACGCCGAGGACTTCTCGAGCCCCTTGACCGCCAAGGGCGTGTCGCCGCTGAGAAGCCCGAGAGACCGGGGTCCGGCGCCGGGGCGCGTGAGCCAGAGCTGATGCACCCGGCCGCCGGACGGGCTGCCGTATCCGCTCAGCGTGACGACGGCGCGGCCCTCGGACGGCGAGGCGACGACGGCGAGCGCGCGGCCGTGCCCGTCGGTCCCCGCCGTGGCGCGGGCGTCGGGAGCGGCCAGAACGTGGGCGATGTCACGTGCCCGCGCCCGCTCGGCGGCGAGCCGTCCCTCGGTGCGGTGCGCCTGGACGGCGAAGAGCGAGGCGACGACCAGGGCGGCAGCGGCCGTCACGGTGGCGAACGGCACGAACAGCGGGCGCGGGCCGGCCCGCCGGGCACGGGCGGGCGGCGGCTGGACTCCCCACACGTGCGGCGGCAGTTGGGCGGTGCGCGGCCGGCCGGCCGGTGCCGGTTCCTGCGGGGTGGTGCGTACGGCGGCCAGGACGCGTTCGCGCAGGGCGGCCGGGGCGGGGGCGGCGGTGGACCAGGCCAGCCGGACGGCGTCCTCGGACAGTTCGCGGACCTCGGCCGTGCAGCGGCCGCAGCCCGCGAGGTGTTTCCGGAACCGGCGCCGCTCGGTGGGGTCGAGGGCGTCCAGGGCGTAGGGGGCGGCCAGCGAGTGCGGGTCCTCGCGGCGCAGAAGACGGGTGAAGACGCTCACGCGGCACCTCCGAGGCAGCCGCGCAGCCGGTTGAGGCCGTCGCGCATCCGGGTCTTGACGGTGCCGAGCGGCAGGGAGAGCCGTTCGGCGACCTCGCGGTAGGTGTAGCCGTCGTAGTAGGCGAGGGTGACGGACTGGCGCTGGAGGTCGGTCAGCCGTCTCAGACAGCGGCGCACCCACTCCCGTTCCAGTCCGGCCTCGACCTCCTCGGTGACGTGGTCGAAGGCGGGCTCCCCGGCACGCAGGGCCTCGCGCTGTTCGCGTTCGCCGGCCGCCCGGGCGCTGCGCACCCGGTCGACGGCCCGGCGGTGGGCGAGGGTGAGTATCCAGGACAGGGCGCTCCCGCGTGCCGGGTCGAACCGGGCCGCGGAGCGCCAGAGTTCGAGCAGCACCTCCTGGACGACCTCCTCGGACTGGGCGGGGTCGCGCACGACCCGCCGGACCAGCCCGAACACCGGCCCGGAGATCAGGCCGTACAGCTCCTCGAACGCCTGGTGGTCGCCGCCCGCCACGCGCACCAGCAGTACCTCGGCACCCTCACCCCGGCCGTGGCCGCACCCGGCCGTGCCGGTGACCCCTCGCATCCGCACGAACGCACACCTCCGGCGGTTGATACGGATCGGAGAGCCGAAAACGCGGGTCGGAAAAAAGGAAAAAGAAAGTTCCGCTCCGGCCAATCCGCGATCGCCGACCGCTCCGTATACCCGTCCGTCAAGCAAGTCGGATTTCGAGGACGGACGGCATGACTCTCTTCGCCAGAAGCGGCACGGCACTCAAGG
This sequence comes from Streptomyces recifensis, assembly GCF_002154615.1. Taxonomy (NCBI): domain Bacteria; kingdom Bacillati; phylum Actinomycetota; class Actinomycetes; order Kitasatosporales; family Streptomycetaceae; genus Streptomyces; species Streptomyces recifensis. Next base: position 3,666 of record NZ_MUNH01000039.1, on the reverse strand, counting down.
GCCTGGTCCCGCTCGTCTGCGGCGCGCTCGCCGCCGGTGGGCTCGCGGCCGCCGGTGTCGCCACGCTGGAGCCGGGGGCGGCCTCCGCCTCCTCCCACCGGGAGGCCCCGCTGATCTCGGGCACCCCGCAGTACGACAACACCGACCTGTACGCGTTCGTCAGCCCCGACAAGCCGGACACGACGACGATCGTGGCCGACTGGATACCGTTCGAGGAGCCGGCGGGCGGCCCGAACTTCTACACCTTCGCCGACGACGCGCAGTACGACCTGCACATCGACAGCGACGGCGACGCCCAGGACGACCTCCTCTTCCGCTACACCTTCAAGACGCGGACGAAGAACGGGAAGACGTTCCTCTACAACACCGGCCCCGTCACCAGCCTGGACGACCCCGACCTCAACATCACCCAGACCTACGACCTGGAACTGGTCCGCATGAAGGGCGGCCACGCGATGTCCCGGACGAAGGTGGCGGACGACGTGCCGGTGGCTCCGTCCAACGTGGGCAAGGCGTCCATGCCGGACTACGGCAAGCTCCGCTCGCAGGCGGTGTACAAGACGGCCGGCGGGGCGGCGACCTTCGCCGGGCAGGCGGACGACCCGTTCTTCCTGGACCTGCGGGTCTTCGACCTGCTGTACGGCGGCAACCTCAGCGAGGTCGGCCGGGACACCCTCAAGGGCTACAACGTCAACACCATCGCCCTCCAGGTCCCCAACGACCTGATCAGGCAGTCGGCGGACCAGCCGGTCGTCGGCATCTGGTCCACCACCCAGCGCCGCAACGCCCAGGGCTACTACAGCCAGGTCTCCCGTCTCGGCAACCCGCTGGTCAACGAGGTGGTCAACCCTCAGGCGGACAAGGACCGCTTCAACGCCTCCCAGCCCTCGCACGACGCCCAGTTCCTGAAGAACGTCACCAACCCGGAGCTGCCCAAGCTCATCGAGGGCATCTACAAGATCGACGCCCCGGCCGAGCCGCGCAACGACCTGGTCGACGTCTTCCTCAAGGGCGTCAAGGGCCTCAACCAGCCGCCGAACGTGCGTCCTTCGGAGCAGCTGCGGCTGAACACCTCGATCAAGCCGACCATGCACCCCAAGCGGCTCGGCGTGCTCGACGGTGACAACGCGGGCTTCCCCAACGGGCGCCGGCTCACCGACGACGTGATCGACGAGGCTCTCCAAGTCGTGGAGGGCGAACTGCTGGGCGCCAAGAACGACTTGGGCGACGCGGTGGACGCCAACGACAAGAAGTTCGAGAAGTCCTTCCCCTACGTCGCCAAGCCCACGGCGGGTTCGCGGGGCGCGCTGGCCAAGGGCACGACCGCGGGCGCCGACGTCAAGAGCCAGCTCGGTGACGCGCTGAGCCCGGCCTCGGCAGCGGGCGGCACCGGCAACACCGTGCTGATCGCCGGTTCGGCGGCGGCGGGCGCGGCCGGCATCCTGCTGCTCGGCACCGTCGTCGGCTGGTGGCGCCGCCGGATGCGCCGCGCGTACTGAGCCGCACCCCGAAAGCGACCGGCACGGCCCGTACCCCTTCCCCCACGGCGGGCCGCGCCGGTCTTCCCGACCACCATCAGGCGAACCAGGAGAGGGCGATGGGCCCGCGTACGAGTAGTGACGAGCAGACCGACGGCACGCCGGACGGTCGCGCTCCGGGCCGCCGGACGGCGTGGCGGGTGGCGTCCGCCGCCCTGCTGGCCGTCGCGCTGACCGGTGGCGCGGTCGCCTTCGGGGCCGCGCGGGACGGCGGGCGGGTCGCCCCGGCCGCCGCCTCCGCCGCGATGGACCCCGGCGCACTGGCGAGCGCCGACCCGGACGCGGCCGTGGCCGTGCTCCAGACCCACCTGAAGGCGCAGCCGAAGGACCACGACGGCTGGGCCACCCTCGGCCTGGCCTACGTGGAACAGGCCCGCACCAAGGGCGATCCGGCCCGCTACCCGCAGGCGCAGGCCGCCCTCCGCCGCTCCCTCGCTCTCGCCCCCGGCAACGACAGGGCGGTGGCCGGGCAGGCCGCTCTCGCAGCGGCCCGCCACGACTTCACCGGCGCCCTCTCCCACGCGGACCGCGTCCTGAGGCACAACCCCTACGACGAAGGCGCCCTGTGCTCCCGCATCGACGCCCTGGTCGAACTCGGCCGGTACACCGAGGCGGCACGCGCGGCGGACACCGCCGACGCCCGCAAGCCCGGCATCCCCGTCTTCACCCGGTACGCCTACGTGCACGAGCTGCGCGGTGACGTCACCACGGCGCGGCGCGTCCTCCAGCGGGCGCTCACCGGCGCGACCTCCCCCGGCGACATCGCCTACGTGGCCGCCCAGCTCGGCCAACTCGCCTGGAACCAGGGCGACTACAGGACGGCGCTCACCCAGTACGCCCGCGCCCTGGCCGCCGACGACACCTACCTCCCCGCGCTGGAGGGCCGGGCCCGCGCCCAGGCGGCGAGCGGGCAGCGGGCCGCCGCCGTCAAGGGGCTGGAGGCGGTCGTCGCCCGTGCCCCGCTGCCCACCTCCCTGGTCGCGCTCGGCGAGCTGTACGAGGCGCGCGGCGGGGCGGGTGACCGGGAGAAGGCCCGCCGGCAGTACACGCTCGTCCAGGCGTGGATCGCGCTCGCCCGCGCCAACGGCGTCGACGCCGACCTCGACACCGCGCTGGCCGCCGCCGACCACGGCGACAAGGGGGCCGCCCTGCGCGCGGCCCGCGCCGAGTGGGCCCGCCGGCACACCGTCCACACGGCCGACGCCCTCGCCTGGGCGCTGCATGTCAACGGCCACGACACGGAGGCCCTCGCGCACGCCCGCGAGGCCACCGCCACCGGCTACCGCAACGCGTCCTTCCTCTACCACCGGGGCGTCGTCGAACTCGCCACCGGACACGCGAAGGAGGGCCGGGCCTCGCTGGCGGCGGCACTGAAGCTGAACCCCGGCTTCTCGCCGCTCGGTGCCGCCGAGGCCCGCAAGGCACTGGAGGCGGGCAAGTGAGACTCGGCCGTTCCCTCGCCGTCCTCGCGGGCGCCTGCGCCGTGCTGCTCGGCCCCGCCCCGGCGGCGGACGCGCATCCCCTGGGCAACTTCACCGTCAACCGGTACGACGGCCTGGTCGCCGCTCCCGGCACGCTGCACATCACCCATGTCGAGGACCTGGCGGAGATCCCGGCGACCCAGGCCAAGCCGGACCTGGACCGGCTGGGCACCGCCCGCTGGGCCGAGCTGCGCTGTGCCGCGGCGGCGCGGGGCAGCGAGGTCACCGTGGGCGGGCGCCGGATCACCCTCACGGTGTCGGCCGCGCGGGCCGAGCTGCGGCCGGGTCAGGCGGGGCTGGAGACCCTGCGGCTGGAGTGCGCGGAGTCGGCCCCGCTGCCCGCGGGCGCGACGGTGAGCGTCGGCTTCCACAGCGCCGGGGTGTCCTCCGGGCCGGGGTGGCGGGAGATCACGGCGCGGGGCGACCGGATGACGCTGAGCCGGTCCGACGTGCCGCGGCAGTCGGTCTCGCGTGAACTCACCACCTACCCGGCCGGCCTGCTCTCCTCCCCCGCCGACACCTCCACCGCCCGGCTCACGCTCCGGCCCGGCGGGGCCGCCCTCTCCCCGGAGCGGGACGCGCCCGGTGCCTCGGTGCTGCCGCGCGGCGCCGACCGGTGGACCCGGGCCCTCGGCGACCTGGTCGCC